>CAJFPG010000112.1 GCA_904398665.1 Candidatus Geddesella stercoravicola
AGTTCTATTACGCGGTAACTCCTGTTTCGTATGACAGCCAATTCTATATGGGGTCTCGCGTCGCGCTTATGCCGAGAGCTTCGAGAGCGGAAGCCGCGTGGGAATTTATCGCGGTTGAGGGCGTTGAAAATGGTTATCTGATACGGAATTCTCAGACGGGTTATTATTTAACCGCCGCTAATAGCTTGACTTACAGAAATTCTTTGGTTAGAGAGCTTTCGGAACGTCTCAGAAATTACGCGCCTACGGTTGATTGGTCGCTTTATTCCAGCTTTTCGACAGCTTCGCCTTTGACGTCGGATTATTCGGGAACCGATTGGGTTGAGACTACGTCTACCGTTACCCAATGGAATATTCTTCCCGGCACGGCTCAGAAATGGGTATTTACTCAGAGCGGCGACGGATATACTATAAGAAATTCCTCTACGGGAGAATATCTTGCCGTAGCTGACGGAAATCTTGTACGCGGCTCGAACGCGACTGTGTTTACCGCGAGAGAGGAAAACGGGAAATTCTATCTTTATGACGCTGATACGAATCTTGCGCTTACAGTAATGAATTCCTCTGAGTCAGGTCTTTTGATTTCTCTTGAACCGTTTACGGGAGTCGACGCTCAGCTTTGGGATCTTGTCTCCGACAGCGATCTTGAAATTAGTATTGAAGCGGGCGACGAATGGTTTACCGTCGGTCCGGAGCAAATTGTAGAAGAGTAAAATTTAAAACGGTCTCGTCTTTGATGGGACCGTTTTTTTAATTTGTATGCCGTGTTTTTTGTGAAATTTCTTATTGAAGTCGGAAATCTTTATAAAAATCGTGTTAAATATTTTTTATGTAGTAAAATGACCGAGCGTAATAAAGTGACCGAAAATATTGACTTAATCGTTTATATATGTTATACTGTTTTTATCTTTAAAAGAATGATATATCAGTGTTTTTATGGAACGCGATATAGAATAGAAAACGATTGTTTTGAATATAATTTTTATATAAATAATTATAAAATTATGAAATTATAAAAATAAAAAAAATAAAAAAATTACAAAATTTTTTGTAGATTTTTTATATTATATTATTATATAAAATAACAAAGGGGAGAATAATTATGGAAATCGTTTTGATAATTTTAGCGGTATTGGTGTTGATTTTAATTTTCGCGAATATTCGAATAGTCCCTCAGGCGACGGAGTTTGTTATTGAATTTCTTGGGAAATACAGAACCACATGGGGAGCCGGACTTCATTGTAAAATTCCTTTTCTTGAAAGAATCGCTAAAAAGGTCACTCTTAAAGAGCAGGTTCTCGATTCTCCCCCACAACCGGTTATAACGAAAGATAACGTCACCATGCAGATAGATACGGTAGTTTATTTTAAAATTTTTGACGCTAAACTATATGCTTACGGAGCGGTCAATCCCATAGCCGCGCTTGAAAATTTGACAGCGACAACTCTTCGTAATATAGTCGGAGAACTTGAACTTGACGGAACGCTTACGTCAAGAGACACGATAAACGCCAACATGACCGAGATTCTCGCGGAAGCGACCGACGAATGGGGTATAAAAGTTAATCGCGTGGAACTGAAAAATATAATTCCACCGGCCGAGATACAAAACGCTATGGAAAAACAAATGAAAGCGGAAAGAGATCGCAGAGAGACGCTCTTACAAGCGGAAGGTCATAAGGCGGCGTCGATAACGAGAGCGGAGGGAGATAAACAGGCTATGATTCTCGCCGCCGAGGGAGAGAGAGACGCGAGAATCGCCAGAGCGGAAGGCGAAGCGAGAGCGATATATCTGGCGAAGAAAGCGGAAGCAGACGGTCTTGCGGCTCTTAGAGAGGCGAAGGCGGATAACGCCGTTCTTGAATTGAAAAAATATGAGGCTCTTATAGCCATGTCAAACGGGAGAGCCGCTAAAATTATAGTTCCCACCGACGCGGTTAACGCCGTTAAAGCCAACGTTTTGTTTTCAGAGACCACAGGTCTCGGAGATATTACCCGTTCCGCTCCGGAGGAACCTAAGCCTTTGAAGGAGGATCCTTGTTGCGACGATAATAACCTTGACGAGGAGAATAAAGAAGCAACAGAATAAGATTTCTATAAATACTATTAATATATAATTTTAATATATAATTTAAATATATAAATGAAAAATATAAAAAAGAAATTATATGGCTATATTAATAATAGAAGAAATTATGGGATTATATTAATAATTATATAAAGTATGTAATATAAAAGTAATAAAAAATATGTAATATAAAACATAATAATTAGCGACATTTGTTTCGTTTGAGGCGAACGTCGCTATTATTATGTGTGGGAAAAATATTTTTTATATTTTGCTTATGTTATTTTTTATTTTTAAGCAATTTTAAAATTTTAAATTTAATTATTATTTATATTTTATTGAAAATAATTATTTTTTCGATTGTTTTTTAGGTTATGGAGAGTTTTTTCTTCTTTTTTTGAATTTTTGATGAATTAAAATTTAAAGTTTTCGGGAAATTTTTTATGTGGAGTAGAGATTAACGATTTTTTTGCTGATTTTTCAATGTTTATTATATTTGTTATTTATTATATTTATTATATAAGAAAGTTAGCGACATAATTATAGAAGCGTACATATTTATATAAAAAGCGACCCCTATTTATGTGCGCTTACATATTTTGTAAAATGGGCCGCTTTTAATTTTTATTGATTTAACAAGACTTATATAATGTATAGTTTTTCTTTATAGTTTCTTCTGCTATGCCTTATGAAGCTTAATTTTATTTTATGATTATAAATAAAAATTTCTTAAAATTAGACTAGACAATATGCTCTAATTCTTTTTTCAATTTTATTAGTATCTTTTTTTCTAGTCTCGATATGTAAGATTGAGAAATATTGAGAATATCCGCGACTTCTTTTTGCGTGTATTCTCTGTTTGTTCCGAGTCCGAAACGCAATATCATAATTTCACGTTCTCTTTCCGAAAGACCTCTTATAGCGTTGCGGAGAGCGGATAGCTCTATTTCTGATTCTATATTTTTTACAACCGTATCGCTGTCGCTTCCAAGGACGTCAGACAAAAGAAGTTCGTTCCCGTCCCAGTCAATATTTAGCGGCTCTTCAAGCGAGACTTCCATTTTGGAGTTTGAGTTTTTTCTCAGATACATTAAAATTTCATTTTCAATGCATCTTGAAGCGTATGTCGCGAGTTTTATATTTTTTTCGGGGCGAAAAGTATTTACCGCTTTTATCAACCCTATTGTTCCTATCGATATCAAATCTTCTATATGTATGCCGGTATTTTCAAATTTTTTCGATATATAAACGACAAGTCTTAAATTATGTTCTATCAGCGTTGTTTTTGCTTTGTCAGGGTCGGAAGAGATAAGATCGAATACTTCTTTTTCTTCCTCCGCGGAGAGCGGGGGAGGCAGTTTTTCAGGTCCGTTTATATAGAGAATAGGATCAAAAAATTTTTTAAGCCTTAAATTTTTGATAATAAGTTTGCTTATGAGAAGCCTTACCTTGCGTTTCATGTAGTTATTTCACCTTTTTATAGATTAAGAATAGCGTCGTAATTTTGTCCGTTTTTAAAGAAACTGTCGTCAAGAGCCAGAATAACCTCTTTTTCTTCTTTTCCCGCCCAAAAGCGATCGGGTTTTAATCCGACTAAAACTCCTCCGCAATTTCCTGCTCCGTGGAAGGGCACGGCTCTGAGTCTTAATTTAAAGAAATCGTCTTTTTCAAGAACGGAAAATAAATCCGAAGAGTTTTTTACCACGGCTTCCTCCGGCAGAAGCGGCAAAAGAGTTTTTGTATTTACAATAACTACGGGAAGCCCGGATAGTGGTTCCGATAAAAAATTTCCGCTGTCGCAAAACGCCGTAATATTTACTTCTTTATCTCGGATTACTATCTTGCATTCGACGGTTTCTCCCTTTTTGAGCTTTTTTGAAAAATATCTTGAAATCAGTGTTTCTATAAGAAACAACGCGATTGTCGCGGCGAGAATATAAGGAAGAGGCAAATTGTAATATACTTCCCCATTTTGTATAAAAAACGCCGACGACGCGAACGGGAGATACTGGAATGAGGTTATTATTCCGATATACGCGAAAGTTACAGCGAGAAACACCAAAATACTTTTTAAAAAAAATTTCGCTCCTTTGAAATCGAACGCTATCAAAACGGTTATCGCCGCGATTGCTATTTTGAAAAAAATATTTAACAGAATCGACATTTGAGGAAGGCAAACTACGAGACCGTATAATGAGGTGAGCGCCGTCGCAAAAATTATGCGGGGCTTTGAGACTTTCATTCCGAGAATTTTATATGTAATATAAAGTATCGTAAAATTTACGACGACATTTACAAACAGCAGAACGTCGAGATATATAACGAGGGTTTGCCTCAAATTTCTCACCGCCCTTTACGCTGATATTATTGTAGCATAACGGCGACTGGAAAAGATGTCGAACAGCGTCGAATTATAGCAAAATTTTAATACGAAAAAACGACAAAAGGTGAAAAATTATAAAAGGGTAAACGGCATAAGAATTTGATATTTTGATAATTTCGTATTTAATAGTTTCGTATTTAATAGTTTTGTATTTTTATATTTTAATATTTTCATACTAAAAAAATTTTAAAGTTCTTTTATAAGAGCTTAATATTGATGTTAAAAAACAAATATTTTTCATCCGTTTTTTATCTTAAAACAAAAAGCCTCAAATAAAACTCTATTTGAGGCTTTTTATGTTAATTTCTTTTTATTTTGTTAATTATAAGCCTCGCGTAGAAAAACAGGCATTTATCTTTGGTTATCAAAAGCAACGCCGCGTATACTACGACGCCTGCAAAAACTTGAATAAATGTTCCGGAAATTCCGGAAGTATATTGACCTACGAGGTACGCCGCGAAGAACATAATCGCGGAATATATAAGATATCTGATATTTTCTTTGAGATATCTTTTTAGCGGAAGTTCTTTTCGTACGGCAAAAAGTTGAATTGAAGTTACCGTAAGCTCTGCGATAACGGTTCCTATACAGGCTCCGATTCCGTCCAGAAACGGAATAAAAAGGAGATTGAGGAAGAAATTTACGACGGCTCCGCATATTACCGATATCGTATAGGCTTTTTGTTTTTTTGTCGGGAGCAGATATTGTCTTCCCGTTACCGTCGAGATTCCTATTAAAAGCACAATCGGGCTTATGACCATTATAAGCGGTCCGACGGGCTCGTAACCTTTTCCGTAGAACCATACCGCGAAATTGTTGGCGACAGCGGCGATGCCGAACATCATGGGACATCCTAAAATAAAAGTAAAATTAAAGGATTTCCCAATCATATTTTCTATTTCGTCATATCTTTTTTTCGCGAACGCGCTCGCCATCGCCGGCATCATTACAACCCCTAGGGAAGTTATAACCTGCAATAACATTTTGACTATATTCTGAGCGTTTGTGTAGTAGCCCACCGCGTCCATTGTCGAGGCGAAAGTTCCGAGCATGGTTTTGTCGAGAACCGTGTAAATTTCTATCGCGACCTGCGGAATAAAGAGCCACAGCATCGGTTTTATATATTTGAGAATTGATTTTACGGAAAATGGGGATTTTGTTATATATTTCGGAAGATAAGCCCACAAAGACAGATTTCCTATAAGCGTCGGCGCGGTCACGCATAGAGCGTACATATTCATATCTTCCGGACCTTTTACCAAAATGAAAATAAGAATTATACTGATAATTTTTATGATTACGTTTCTTAAAACCGTTTTTCGGAAGTCTTCCATCCCCTGGAAAAACCATGAAATATCAAACGCCGTAGCGGCAAGTTCCGCGAGCATTATAAGATAAACTGACTGATATTCGTTTCCGAGAGCGATCGTAAAAATGTATATTATGATGCTTATGGAGACCATAACCATTCTGAAAGCCACTATTTCTTTCAGAATACTTGATCTTCTTACCGGGTCGTTTTGATTATAAGCAATCTCTCTTTGGCCGTAAAGAGAACTGCCGAGGGTTCCGAAGAGCACGAAATACGTTACGAACGAATAGGCGTAATTTACGATACTTACGCCTGTTACGCCTAATACTCTTGAAATATACGGGGCGGTTATCAGCGGGGTTATAACGAGAAGAAGCTGATACGACGTATTGTATATATAATTCTTAACTATTCTTTTTGTAGTAGCCATAACAGAAAACCTTTTATTTCTCGGTAAGCTTTTTTTCGCAGGAAGCGAGCGCTTTTTTGAGATAATATCCGCTTGAAAGGCGAGCGGAGACGGCTGTCGCGTTCACCGTCATTTCGTCGTATTCTTCTCGCGTCATCGAGTTAATTTTGCTTTTTATTTCTTCGAGAGAATTGACGGTAAAGCCGACTTTTTCTCTTTCTATAAATTTTGCCATGGCGGATTTTTCCCATATAATAACAGGCAGACCGGCTACGAGATAAAGCGACGTTTTATGAGGATTATTATATTTCAGGTATTCCCCGGTTCCTCCCTCGCAGGTGTTGAGATTTTCCCCGTCCCATACCAGTCCGAATTTCCCCTCTATGACGGAAGGAATTTCGTCGGGAGGAAAAGAACCTAAATAATGGATGTTATCGTTTTCTTTCTCTCCTTCGTAATTTGGTCCGTATAAATTTGTTGAAAATTTGTTTTTCAATTCTTTTAAACGGTAAACATAAGGACTTTTTTGAGGATTTAAATTTCCGGAGATTACTATATCGACGGCGGTTTCAAGATTTCTTCTCCTTGGCTTTTTATCGGTAAAATAATCAAAAATTTCAAGAACTACGAGTTTTTCTTCCGGGAATCCCATTTTTATAAAAGCGTCTTTCATGCTATCGTTATGAACGATAAAGACGTCGGAATTCGATTTCATAAACTCAAATTCCTCGTTGAGATTTTTGCTGGTCCAAAGTTTTCCTCTGAGTCTTTCGACATCGTGAATAACGGATATGATTTTACATTTTTTTACGGTTTTCAGAAGTTTGAGACATTTTTCTCTTCCCAGATGTCTCATATAAAAAGGATTTTGCACTATTACGAGAGAATTCTTTTTTATTGAAAGAAAACCTTTTATCCAGGAGAAAACGGGCGTTACAAATCGAAGAATTCTCTCTTTTTTAGAGTCGTTCTTTTCTTTTCTGCATTTTATATACAGAGGCTTGTACCCCTCTTCCTCGGCGAATAACGCGACGTCGCCTCTCGCTTTGCTTCCCGCGTGCCGATTTTTTTCTCTCAGCTCGATAAATTGGTATTTAAGCATTTTTTTTCTTTTCCTTCCCGTCAAAATCGCGAAACTTTTTATTGTATTTTTTCTTTAAGTTCTTCCATAGAAGAATCGCGAGTGACGAATTCGGGTCTTTTTGAAAACAGAGCCAAATCTTCTGCGTTTATATTCATTCTGTAAAGCAAACGCATAAATTTAAATTTTATAACGACTATTTTATCTACCTTATTCGACGGTTTGTATTCTTTGAGAACGTTTTTGATTTTCGTATTAAGTTCTTTTGTAAGCTTTTTATCTTTTTTCCTGTACGCCGCGAAAAGTTTTTGTTTCAATATCACGAAGAGTCTTTTATTCGCCGCCTCGTAGACGTCGTCTCCCACTTTTTTGCAGTTTTTCGCGACCTTCTCAAACGCGGTAATTTCCGTCATTGCCCTTTTGTCCAATCGAACTTCTCCGCTTCCCTTTGTGAGGCTATCGCTTCTTCTGTACCAGTAGTAGAAGGGAATATCGACATAAATCGCTCTCTTGGCCTTAGGTAAAATCTCTGAGAGCCAAACAGAGTCTTCCGAGAGAAGCCCCTTTGTAAATTTTATAAATTGTCCAGTTTCTGAAATCAATAAATTTCTTTTAAAAATTTTATTACAGCTGCTGAGAAAAAATCCAGGAGAAAAGATTGATTTGACAATGTCTTTTCCGACAATTATTCCGGGTTTCATAGAACCTTTAAGCGTTTTATCCTCATATATGTTATAAAAAGCGCAGGCGGCTAAATCGGCGTTGTTTTCCTCAATCGCGAAAACCATTTTTTTTATCATATCTTGTCCGATTTTATCGTCTGAGTCCAAAAATTGTATATATTCCCCTTCGCAAACATCGAGTCCGGCGTTTCTCGCCGCCGAAAGTCCGCCGTTTTTCTGTGTTATAATTTTTATTCTATCATCTTTTTTCGCCCAAGAAAGACATTTTTCATAACTGTCGTCGGTACTTCCGTCGTCGACTAAAATTATTTCTATATTATTATAGCTTTGTTTCGTTACGGAATCAAGGCATCTGTCTATATACGCGGAAGTGTTGTAAACGGGAATAATAACAGACACAAGTCCGCTTGTCGCGGGAATGGATTTCATTAAAAACCGCAACTCCTTTACTTTTATTTTTCAAAAGAACTTTTCTCCGGAAGGATCTTTTCAAACATTTCCTTTAAAAAGTATTTTTCTTTTTCGAAGTCGAGAGAAACGTCGTCGTCGCTCAGGCAAATAAGTTTCATCTTCTTTTCGGAGATTGCTGCTTCTATAAGTTCGTCGTCTCTTCCTATCGAAAAAAAGCGTCCTCTTTCGGCTCCCGATTGGATAAACGTTCCCTCGCAGAACTGCCAATATCTGAAAAGCCATTGGTTTACGTCCTCGTTGCTTCTGAATTTATGATTGGAAGTCTCGTCGAGAATGTTATACTCTTTTTGCCATAATTTTTCTATTGTCGATTTTAAGAAAGATTGCGGAAGGTGTGGGTTATCAAAAGCCGAAAAGCCGTTTATCGGCAGCATATAAAGATTTTTTGCGGTCGCCGAAAGGGCCTTTGGCGAAAACCATTTCTTGCGGTTCTTTTTTATGACGGCTTTTTTATCGAAATTTTTATTGACAATCATCATATCGTTGCCGATTATATGATCTATTCCTCCTACGTTAAAACGCAGAGGAACCTCTTTCACCGTATCGACGGGAAGACCGTTTTGAAAAAAGAATTCCGGAGAAATGCCGTCTATTAAATATGTGTCGTCGTTAAAATAGACGAAAGTTTCGGAGAGTTCTTTGATTCTGTGCATATTTATCTCGATAGGATGACTGCTGAAAACCGGAAGGTATTTTTCAGGGATATAATCTTGGTGCTTGACGATATTCAGTTTCGGGTTTTCTGCATCAAGCCAGGAGGGCAGATGTCCCCAGGTTATAAAATGTATCTTGTTTATCCACGGGGCGTTTTTCTCTATTCCTCGGAACCAATATCTTAAAAGATCCCAGTCTCTATACCGGTTTATATTGTCGTCTTCCGCTTTATTTTTTTTGTATTTGTTTTTTTCAGCGAGCCATTCCGGATCGTTTCCGTCCACCCAAGGAATGACGATATCTATAGCGTCGCTCATTTATTTTTTACCTCTTTTGAGTTTTTTATGACTTTCATCGCGCTTCCGAGCATAAACCAAAACGTGACCATATTGGGAGAGAAATTATAGAAAATTACGCTTCCGAACATCGAGGCGGCCGCCAGTCCTATCGCTGTTGTGACGCCGATTATGATTATAGGTTGATATCTTTTTTCCACTTTGAAATAGTTTTTTATAAGAGAGGCGAGGACGCATACGATTAAAAACACCGCCGAAGCTATTCCTATAAGTCCGTTGGCGTCGAGAATATTGAAAAACTCGTTGTCTAAGGTTGTAAAATCCAGATAATCGTTGTTCACAAGATAATTATCGGGTTGATTCTCTTTCGCGTATTCGGTAAAACCTCTGAAAGAACATCCGTAAATGACAGTGTGAGGAGAATCGAGGAAAAGTTCGACAGCTCCCTTCCAGGCGTCGAAACGTCTGTTGCTTATGTCGTCGGAAAGGTCGTAGCCTCTGTCGATAAGCGCGTCGGATAAATCCTCCCTGTCGTCGTTTTCCTCTTCATGAAGAATAGAGTTCGTAAGCGTTATTCCCTCGTTATAGATATTTTTCAGTTGTCTCGGCACGATAAAGCCGCAGATAATTATAAGGAAGGATAAAAACACAGATACAATTTTGAGCCAAAGTTTTTTTTCTCTTGTTTTATATAAAAACAGACAGAGGAAAAACGTCCCGAAAATTATGCCGTTGCAAACGGCTCCCGTTCTCGAGTCCGACAGCGCGATATACATAAACATGCAAAAGATATCCGCGATAAAAAGAGCTTTAAGCCATTTTTTTCTCGTTTTGATTATAAAATATACGAGCATCGCGGAGGCGAGAGCCGCGGACATGGCTCCTTGGTTTGGGTTTAAAAATACGCCCCAAAGTCTGCCTATGACAAATCCAATATATATTTCGTCTCCGGTTTCCGGACGAATTATTCTTTCAGAAACTCCCGCGGCGAGGAAAACGAAGCTGACTATCACCGCTATCGTCATATAGCAAATAAATATTTTTAAAAATAACTCCGTGTCTTTCTTTATTTCTTCCGAAGTTTTGTCCTCGTGTCTTGTGTAAATTATATAGAAAGATATCGCCCAATAAACGCACAATATGAAGTTTTCTTTAAATGAATAATTGTAATTGAGAACAGTGGAAAGACAGATACTGAAAAGTAAGAGCGTAAGCGCCGCGAGCGCCGGCATTTTATAATATTTTTTATAATTAAATAACCTGTAAACGATTATGCCGAATCCGATAATAAAACTCAGCCACATTACGGGAGTTATAATTTTAGAGCCGTGAGTTATGTTAATGGACCCGAGCATCGCGTAAAAGAAGAAAAGATATACGTAAAAATTTTCTGCGATTTTAAAAATCTTATTAAATTTATTAAATGATTCGAGTTTACTCATTATATACCTGCCTAATCCGCTTAAATTTTATTTAATATTTCGACAACCCTGTCGGCTTCTCTTTTAATATCGTATCCTTTGTCGAAAAACTCTTTTTCTCTGTTTTTTCTTTCCGCGTCTTTCGCGTTTATTATTTGAGCCGCCCAGATATCGGGAGGGGATAAAACGCTTAAAAACGAGACCCTGTCGGTAACCTTCGCTTCTTTTGAGACATTGTCGGAAACGAAACAAGGCAAATCCGCTGCTTGCGCTTCGAGCAGAGAGATCGGAAGCCCCTCGAAAAGCGAGGGGAGTAAAAAAACATCCGCCGCTTGAAGCAGTTGCGGGATATCGGATCTCATGCCGAGAAATTTTATTCGGTCAAAAACCCCGATATCTTTCGCGTGTTCTTTTATTTCTTCTTCAAGACTTCCTTTGCCGACATAAAGAAGCGTCGCCGTTGGGTCGGCAACCGAGACGGAGGAAAAAATATCGATTATAAAAATCGGATTTTTTTCGGCGGACATTCTCCCTACATGAATCAAAGAGAAATTATCGGTTATATTTAATTCATCGCGTTTTTCTTCTCGAACGGAAGGCGAAAAAGTATAATCCGAAACATTTATCGCGTTGTTTATTATTTTTACTTTTTCTTTAACAAGGGCTTTTTTTCCGAACATATAAACCGCCGCCGGTTTCGAGCAGGCGAGTTTCTTTTTCGCGATAACGTTTAGAGGAAGTTTGCACAGATTGTGGAGCCTCATGTTCGAGTCGGAGCTGTTATGACTGTGGACGACAATATTTCTCTTTCTTATAAAACACGGAATCATACTGAAAACGGCGCCCGCGTTCAAAATGTTGAAATAAACCGTTCGGTATTCTTTATGGTCTTTGAGTATTTTGGCAATGGCTTTTTGATGTCTGACGAGAGATCTGCTTTTTGCCGGGATATGGAAAACTTTCGAGCCGTTTTCTTTGACTTCCGTTTCAAACGCCATAGTTTCCCAATCTGTCAAAAAATCAAAAATCATTTTTTTATTGCCAAGGTTTCTGTAAACGTTCATAATATACGATTCTATTCCGCCGCGATTTTCCGTCATTCCGTATACGAGTATTTTTTTCGGACGGTTATCGAAATATTTAGCGAAAGCTTCGATATCGCTTTTCTCTATTTTTGAACGGGTCTTGCCAAGAAATTTCGCGGAGAGCACGAAAAGCGGTGGTGAAACGGAGAAGAGTCTCGAACTTAACCGTACTTTTTTCGAAGGGTAATCTTTAAGCTTTCTCATCTGCTGTTTTATATAGGCCCGTTTGGCGAAGCGGAGCGCGTCTTTAACCCCGAAAGCGAGGCTTGCTTGCCACATTATTGACCAGTAAATTCTCGCCGCCGCCCATTTTTCAAAGAGAGGTAAAAACTCGGGCGCGTTTGAGGCAATGAAAGGTTTAAGTTCTTCGATAATCGTAAGACAAGAAAGTCTGTCCGGAATAAATCTCGCCATCGCCGAGTTTTTTCGCCTTATATAAAAATACATTTGGTATTCGCTAAAAAGTATATTATCGGTTATCGAAAATATCCTGTAAAGGAAGTCGTAGTCTTCGTAATATTTGTATCCTTCCCTGAATTCAAAACTGTTTTTCGCGTAAAAATCACGGTCTATAAACAGATTGACAACGCCGAAGGCCGTCGGATCTGAAATAAAACGCTCCAACATTTCGTATCTTGATAATTTCCGAATGTTTTTGTTCGTTATCTTCGGCGTCACGGCGGCGTTTTCCTCTGTCATAAGGCTTTGAAAAACAAAAACATCGAAACGGGAGTCTTCGGCGTCGCGAAGAGTCTCGACGTAATCTCCGACTATATCGTCGTCGCAATCGACGAACGCGATATATTTGCCGGACGCCGCCTTTACTCCGTTGTTTCTCGCCGCGCTGACTCCCTTGTTTTCCTGCTTACGCAATATTATCGGGAAGTCGGTCTTCCCGATATATCCGTGTATTTTTTCATATGAACCGTCCGCTGAGCCGTCATCTATGAATATGAGCTCGAAGTCTTTATATGTTTGGTTTTTAAAAGCTTCGATTATCGTATCTATATATTTTTCTCCGTTATATACAGGCAGAATAACGCTTAGAAGCGGTTTTTCCGTCATGATAAATAATCCTCCGAATTTCGATATTACCCGACCGTTAATATTTTAATAAATATTTATTAATAATAGTAACAGATATCTAATAAATATTTATTAATTGATGTTTATTAAGTCTTTCCGGATTTTTTTGTTTGGTGTTTTTCGCATAGTTTTATATATTATTTATTATTATTATTTTTGCTATCATTTTTACAGTTTATCATAAAACTTGTTAAATGTCAAACTCAAACAGTATTTGTCGATTTTTTTTCATTTATAAAATTTCAGTTATAAAAAACATAAAAAATTTCTTATATTTATGCTCATATTTTTTTATTTATATTTAATTTTTATATTTATAATCTTAAATCTTTATAAGTTTAAATCTTTATAAGTTTAA
>CAJFPG010000113.1 GCA_904398665.1 Candidatus Geddesella stercoravicola
CCCTAAATTTTAAGGAAATACATAAATTTTTACTTTAAATAAAAAAAGTTTTCTCGCGAAAATCTCCGCCATATCCTCAGCCGATATTCTACATTCTCCGCTCAAATCCGAGTCTTTTGTGAAAATCTACCCAATAGTTCTAAAAATCTCAAATATAAAAAAAGAAAACCTCTTCCTTTTTCGCTCTTCGAAAAAATTCATATAACACCCGATAAATCCCTCGAATCTCGACAAAAAAATTACATATCTTTAAAAAGTTCTCGTATATCCTCAGGCAAATCGACGAAAAAAGACAAACGTTTTTTGGTTATAGGCTGAAAAAACGAAAGACGCGAACAATGGAGCGCCTGTCCCTTTAAGCCCCTCCGCTCTTTTCCGTAGAGCCAATCTCCCGCTATCGGATACCCTTCCGAAGAAAGATGAACCCTTATCTGATGAGTTCTGCCGGTTTTAGGCGTAACCTCTAAAAGAGAAAACCCGTTTTTCCTTTGTAACACTCGAAATTCGGTTTCCGCAAAAACTCCCTCTTCATCGGAGCAGATCTCCCTTTTTATCGTTGCGCAATCAGACACTCGACGAATATTTTTAGAGATAATTCCGTAATCCGGCTCAATTTCTCCTTCTACCGCCGCCAAATACGTTTTCTTTATCTTTCCTTTTTGAATATCTTTTGATAAAATTTCGGCGGCGAGGGCGTTTTTAGCTACAAGACATAATCCGGTAGTATCCTTATCAAGCCTTGTAACACAACGAAAAACAAAGTTCTCGCCCGCTTCCCGATAATAAAAAGCCAATCTGTTCGCGAGGCTGTCGTATGGATGCCCCTTAGAAGGATGAACCGGAACGTCCGCCTCTTTATTTATTAAAATAATATCCTCATCCTCATAAACGATATCCAATCTCCCTTGTAAAGGAACGATATTACGCGAACTCTCAAAGTCGTCTACCGAAACGACAAGACGGTCGTTTTCTTTTAACAAAACGTCGGTAAACGCTCTTTTATCATTGAGAATAATCCCCTTTGGAAGCTTTTTTATTTTTTTTATGAGAGAGGAAGAAAATCCCAAATTTTTTTTGAGAAAAATACCGACTTTTACTCCCTCATCCTCACCCGAAATCACAATGTTAAATTTTCTTTCCGTTGTTATCTCCCTCCTAAGAATATTTTTCATGATCGCAATTTTTTTCTCGACGCCAAAATCTACGCGACGATATAAAAAGAAAATATCATTTTCCCTCGAATCAAAAAACGTCTTTCTCCAATATGTTATTACTTCACAAAATATAAAACGATCTCGTCTCTCTCCTCTCTTTTCCTCCTCCCACAAAAAAATATAGCTCCGTATTTCACAATTACCGATAAATCCAATTAGCAAGTTTTATAATAACTCTTTTTATAATTACATTATATTGCATTTGAATTTACGGGATTATATTATATTGCATTTGAATTTACGAGAAATACCATAACCTAAAAAAATGCTGTTCAAATATATGACCGGATTTTAAATTACGGGAAATATTATAAAAAATAAAATAAAAAATAAAATCACGTCTTTTTCAAAAAATAATTTGTAAACCACTTTTACGCCGCAAAAAACAAAAAAGAAAGTTTATAAATTTTTCAATCAAGTTGTAAATTCTTTAATTAATTGTAAATTCTTTAATCGATGGGTAAAAACCCACAAATTTCTTTAATAGGCTAAAAGATTA
Source organism: Candidatus Geddesella stercoravicola (assembly GCA_904398665.1). GTDB lineage: Bacteria > Bacillota > Clostridia > Oscillospirales > UBA644 > Geddesella > Geddesella stercoravicola. The sequence goes on from CAJFPG010000113.1 coordinate 1,714, forward strand.
AAATAAAAAAGCTTGTAAATTTCTAAAAAACTCACAAGAGAACTTTTAAATCTTTTGAGGGATCCATAAAAATCTTTTTAGGGTTCTATATATGAAAAAGGGCTCATATTTTTTATAAGGGTCCTTTGTCTTTATTATTCCTCTTCTAAATAAAAAAGGTGATGCAAGTGAAATTCTTCAAAAAAATTTATAAATATTTTTATGTAGTAATCGCGCTGTTTATAGTATTTATAGGTCTTTACGACGTCGCGATATACAATTCCTCCGAAAAGGCGCCGTACGACCCCGTTATAGCGCAAAACGATGGAGAAGAAATAATTCTTCCGATAATAATGTATCACTCTCTTTTAAAGGACGAAAAATATCAGGGAAAATACGTTTTGTCCCCCGATTTATTTGAAAGCGACCTAAAATATCTTGAACAAAACGGATATACAACTATTGTGATTCAGGATTTAATAGACTATTTCGATAAAGGAACGCCTCTCCCGGAAAAACCAATAATGCTGACATTTGACGACGGTTATTACAACAATTATCTTTACGCTTACCCTCTGCTGAAAAAATACGACTCGAAAGCCGTTATTTCAATAATCGGATTTTATACCGAAAAATACTCGGACAGCGGAGAGGTCAGCGCGAACTACTCTCACATAACATGGGAAGAAATCAAAGAAATGACAGAAAGCGGTCTTGTTGAGATACAAAACCATTCCTATAATCTGCATTCCACGAAAAACGGAAGAACCGGAGCAAAACGAAAAAACGGGGAGACAAAGGAAGAATATGTCACCGTCCTCAAAACGGATCTCTCAAAACTTCAAACGCTGCTAGCTGAAAAATGCCAAATAACCCCTACGGCGTTTACATATCCTTTCGGGGCGATAAGCGCGGCGTCGATAGATGTGATAAAAGAACTCGGGTTCAGCGCTTCGCTTACCTGTCTGCAACAAATAAACATCATAGACTCGAAAGACGATCTCTTTCTTCTAAACAGATATTTGAGGTCGGAAGAGGACAGCGAGACCTTTTTTAAATCTCTCGAACTTGACAAATATTATAACGAGGTGGAATCTGAATGAAAAAAAAATTAAAAAAAGCGATAGGAGCGACTCTCTTATTCATAGATAAACGCTGGCAAGAACTCACGCTTTGTTTTTTAGTCGTCTCAATCGCCGTTTTGGCGTTCGCCTGCTTCGGCTGGGCGTCCCCCTCCGCAAAAAATGAGATCAGTGAGGAGACAATAAGCGACTGGGGACTTTCTTTCGGAAGCGAGAATACGGCGCCGCAGGGGAACGTCTCGGCGGAAGAACTGAAAAAATATAACGCCTATTTCATCGGAGACGAACAAGAGAAAAAAATCTATCTCACTTTTGACGCCGGATATGAAAACGGATATACCGAAATCATTCTTGATATTCTGAAAAAAACAGATGTCAAAGCGACGTTCTTTTTGGTAGGACATTATCTAAAAACGCAGCCCGAACTCGTTTCAAGAATGGTAAACGAAGGACATATTGTAGCGAACCACACTTACTCTCACCCTGATATGAGCGAGATTTCCGACAAAGAAGCATTTCGAAAAGAACTATCCCAAGTCGAAACGCTTTATAACACTATAACCACCAAGCAAATGCTAAAACTTTATCGGCCGCCGCAAGGAAAATTCAGCGTGGAAAATCTCAAAATGGCTCAGGAAATGGGATATACCACCATATTCTGGAGCCTCGCGTACCTTGACTGGGACAATACATCTCAGCCTGATCCGACAGAATCAATAAAAAAACTCAATTCGAGAATACATAACGGAGCGATAGTTCTCTTGCACAGCACATCTAAAACAAACTCAGAGATTCTCGAAACGTTAATAAACGATTGGAAAGAACAGGGGTATACTTTCGGCACGCTCGACGAATTCTTAATGGAAAACAACGTCGAGCCATAAGCGTTTTAAATTCTCAATATGCCAATTCTTTACAAGCTTATATCTAAACTTCTCGCTTAAAACGCTCCCGATAAAATTTTGAGTATTTGTCCTTTCCTCTCACGTAAGGGCCTAAAAGGCCTAAAAACCGATAAAAAATAAAAGACCGAAAACAACGCGTTTAACGAAAAATTACTGCAGGAAAAAGAGTATATCTTCGCAAAAATACCATATGGCCAAACTAGGTTTCACATAAGATTTTATCCATATAGTCGTCTAGTCGTCGTTTATTAAAAATGTACGAATATAACCAATAAATAAAAATTTAATTTATTTATTCTTATTCATCATCTTTATTTTTGTTGTCTGATTTATAAGCGTAAAAACTCATTAAATAAGCAATTAAAATAATTAAATATTTTACAAATATTTATTCCCTTTTGTAAAAAGTAAGAAGATGAAAAATAAGAAAAAAATATCCGACGCCCCGAGGAAAAATTTTCCTCGGGGAAGTCTTTTTTATTTACCTCATCATTTCTCATAATTTAATTTATTTTTTTCTCAATAAAAGAAAAGAGTACGGCAAAAGAGAGTGTTTCCCTCTTTTTAAATTTTTACCCGAGACAAGTTCTTTCATATCATAATCAAAAGTTATTTCCATTTCTTTCTCCCCGCAGTTCGCTACAACGGTGAGAGTTTCCCTTGAGAATGCGAAAAGAGAATCTTTGGCGTATAACCTCTTATACTCCCCGCTTTGAAGTTCGGGATTCTCATTCCGTATTCTCCCCATGAGAGAAAAATGCCCGTATATTTCCGTATCGATATTATCCCACTCAAAATATTTTCGGTTGAGAGGATCACGAAGTCCCTCCATTCCTATTTCGTCGCCATAATATATAGTCGGACAACCGGGAAGCGTAGCGAGAAGAAAATATCCTATCTTTAAAAGTTTTACCGCCTTTTCCCTCGCTTCGGGAGAAAGACGTTCTTTTGCCTGCCCCTCAAAATCGTCGTCCGCCGCCGTATACCCTCCCAATACGGAAAGAATTCTCTTCGTATCGTGAGAGCCGAGAATATTCATAAGACAATTTAACGCCGGACGCGGATAATTTTCCGAAAGTAATTCCATCGCGTTCGCCACTCTTTCGGCGTTTTCCGAAAGCAAATATTCTATTATAGCGTCTTTTAAAACATAATTCATAACTCCGTCCATTTGCTCCCCAAGCAAATATTTTCTTCTTTTTCCGAACCCCTCTTTGCTCGTGGCGTCTTCCCAGACCTCTCCCACCACATAAGAATCGGGGGAAACGGCCTTCACGGTTTTGTAAAGAGCGTCGAGAAACTCGTCGGGAAGTTCGTCCGCGACGTCTAACCTAAAACCCGAAACCCCGAGGGAAAGCCACTTTTCAAGAACTCCTCCTCTGCCGGTAATAAAGTTTAAATAGTCCGGCTCCGTTTCCTTAACTTCCGGCAAAATTTTTATCCCCCACCAAGCAGAATACTCGTCCGGGAAACGCTGAAAAGTATACCATTTAAAATAAGGAGAATCTTTTGACTGATAGGCCCCTACGGAGTCGTAAGTCCCGTATTCGTTAAAATATACGCTGTCATTGCCGGTATGAGAAAAAACCCCGTCGAGTATTATTCGTATTCCCTTTTTTCTCGCTTTTTCACAAAGAGACGACAAAGCGTCGTCGTCACCTAAAATAGGATCTATTTTCATATAATCCGAGGTATCGTAACGATGATTTGAGTGCGACTCAAAAATCGGGTTTAGATATATAATTCCCGCCCCGAGAGATTTTATATAATCGAGCTTTTCCTCAATTCCTCTTAAATTTCCCCCAAAAAAATCGTCGGTATCGAGATTTCCGTTTTTATCCCTCATATAATTCGGCAATTCGTTCGATTTTTTGAATTCGGCGTATTTTTTTCGCTCCGGCAAGCAAACAGGAAAATTTTCGCTCTTATAAAAACGGTCGGGAAATATCTGATATATTATTTTTCCCGCGAAAGACGAAGCCGCGCTCCAACCCTTTTTATAAACGGTTTGCTGCCACGCTTTTACCGTTTCGCTTCCCGGCAAACCGTCGTTTTTTCTTCCGAAAACTATCTCGCCGTTTTTTCTCTCTACGATAAAAGTATACCAATATATTCCGACACGCAATAAAGAGACGGTATGACAATAATAATCGATACCGCCGTCAGAATACTCAAAACTCATTCTTATCTTTTCCGCTTCTTTTTTATCCTCGCTGAACATCAAATAGACGCCCAAGACAGAATCCCTTCGGGAAACGCCGACACGAAATAAGACATTCGTCCCGTTTTCAACCGCTCCCGCGGGATATTTATAAAAGCTGTCGTTCGCGTTAAACAATAACATTGAAAGTATATCTCACCCTATTTTCTTATAGAATTCTATTTTTTGTGGAAATAGATATCTCCATCCGCATATTTCGTCTTTTGAAACCTGAGAATAACGCCTTCTGCCGATTTGACTTCATAGGTAATCGCTATACTGTTATAGAATTTTCTTATCTCTATCGCTTTTCTGTCGCGTCGGATTAACATTTAGAGTTTCGGTTGCTCTTAAATTTTCAAGCCGAGAGCGTCCCTGTAAAAATCGATATAATTTTCCGCCGCCTTATCCCATCCGAAATCACACTTCATCGCTCTTTTTTTCAACTCTTTCCAGGCGTCCTTGTCGTTTATAAACATATCTACCGCCCGCCCAGTGGTAAACAACAGCTCATGCGCGTTATAATTGGGAAAAGTAAAACCGTTGCCTCCGTATTTCACATCGGTTATCGTGTCTTTTAAACCTCCGGTTTCCCTTACAACCGGAATAGTCCCATATCTGAGAGCTATCATTTGGACAAGACCGCAAGGCTCGCTCTTTGACGGCATCAAAATAATATCCGCCCCTCCGTAAATTCTGTCGGCGAGAGCTCCGTCGAAAGCTATTCTGACTTCGAGTTTTCCTTTTCGCCCGCTCGCGGCAAAGCGGAAAAAATCTTCATATTCCCTATCTCCCGTGCCGAGAATTACCATTTGAAGAGGCAACTCCATCAACTGATTAAAAACACCTTTCACAAGATCAAGCCCCTTATGGGAAACCAATCTCGATATAATCGCCACAATGGGAATTTTATCATCGACCGCAAAACCCATTTCCTCCTGCAATTTTCTTTTGTTATACGCCATTTTAGCGGGGGAACGATAATTAAAGTTCTGATAAAGATTAGGATTGGTCTCAGGATTTACTCTGTCGTTATCAATCCCGTTCAATATTCCGCAAAACTTATATTGATACTCTCTTATTATCGCCGAAAGACCGTGGGCGTAGTATGGATAAGTGAGTTCTCTGGCGTATGTCGGGCTCACGGTGTTCACTTTATCCGCCGAAACTATCGCCCCTTTCATAAGATTTATACAGCCGTTAAAACAAACGGTTCCCGCATCCCCCTCACCGAGCCCGAAAACGTCTCCGAGAATAGCCTTATCGTAAATACCCTGATATTGTATATTGTGAATCGTAAAAATCGCTTTTGTTTTTGAAAACTCGCTTTTCCACTGATAATACCTTTTAAAAAGTATCGTCACGAGAGCCGTGTGCCAATCGTGAGAATGTATGATATCCGGATAAAAATCAAGTCTCGGAAGAATTTCTAAGCACGCTTTCGAAAAAAACGAAAATCGTTCCCCGTCGTCGAAATCCCCGTAAAAAGTATCTCTCTTGAAATAATACTCATTGTCTATGAAATAATATATAACCCCGTCCCTTTTCAGTTCAAAAACCCCGCAATAAACCTTTCTCCATGAGAGAGAAAGTTCAAAATTAAATAAAAAAGTCATTTGGGACTTGAACTGTTCCGCCGTTTTTTTATATAAAGGAATAACCACTCTGACGTCATTTTTTTCTCTCTCGGAACGCGCGATACTTTTCGGCAGAGCGCCGATAACGTCGCCAAGGCCCCCGGAAACAGCGAAGGGGTAACATTCTGACGCGGTAAAAAATATTTTCATTCTTTTCTCCTCAGTTTCATCCTAATATTTTATAATACGCGATATCTTACGCTATATTATGCTCCCCTTCGGCGCTACGAACGGAAAAGCCTCCGATCCGGAAACGGTCTGACGAGGTCTTATCACGGTCTCTTTGTCTATAAGAGCGCTGTTTACGACGCTGCCCTCATTGACCACAACTCCCTGCATCAAAACGGATTTTCTGACCTTCGCTCCTTTGGCGATATAAACGTTTCTCCCTATAACGCTGTCCTCAACCGTACCCATTATAACCGCGCCGTTAGCGACAAGGGAATTTTTGACTTTCGCCCCCTCCTCATATTTCGCGGGCATGGCGTCGTATACTCTCGTATAAATGGGACGATCTTTCTTAAAAAGCTCGGAACGAACGCTCGACGAGAGGAGATTCATATTCGCCTGATGAAAATCGACCGTCGAAATTATCTGCTTGGCGTACCCCTCAAAATTATAACCTACTATTTTCAATTTGGCTGGATTTACCGCCAGAATATCTCTCTCAAAACTTTGAAGTCCCGTAGAAATCGCCTCGTCGATAATTTCGAGCAGAAGCCCTTTTTTCAAAAGCCACATAGACATCGACAGATTTTGAGTTCCCGAAAAATGCCCTCCGACCCGGGTCTTGATATTGTATTCACCGTCAATTTTATAAGTCACGGCATTTTTCGAGGAGAGACTGCTGACATCCGCTCTATGATATACGGCGGTAATATCGGCTTCAAGCCTATTATGAAAATCCAAAACATCGGAATAATCGATATTGCATATTACGTCGCAATCGGACATCACGACATAATCTTCTCTCGCTCTCTGTATGTAGTTATAGACATTTTTAAGAGCCTCCAATCTGCCGTTATAGAGAGATTTTCCGGTCGTGGTACTGTACGGGGGATAAATTGTCAACCCTCCGAATTTTCTTGAAAGATCCCATTCCTTGCCGGAACCGAGATGATTTATCAAAGAATGATAATTGTTTCGAGCGACGACGCCGACGGTCGTAATCCCTGAATTCGTCATATTCGAAAGAACGAAATCTATCAAACGGTATCTTCCCCCGAAAGGAACCGCTCCGAAAGTTCGAGTTTTAGTAAACACTGAAAGCTCGTTATCGTGAATATTTGAAAAAACAATCCCTATCGCGTTCATAGATTTTCATCCCCCTCGCTCCTGTCTATTATTTTCCCCGCGGGGATTTTTTCCCCGCTCTTAATCACGCTGTAAGACCCGACCACAGTAATCGGTTTTCGCTCGTCACCCTCGCCTTTTTCTCCTATAATCGCCCCGTCCTGAACCGTTACGTGCTCGGCGATTATGGCGTTATATATTTTGGCGTTTTTACCGACGACAGTGTTTTGCATAACAACTGAGTTTCCGATTTCCGAGCCTTCTCCCGTCTTAACGTTATAAAAAATCACCGAATTCCTAATCGTTCCGTTAAGTTCGCTGCCCTCGGAGACAATCGAATTTTCCGTGCTCGCTTTTTCTCCCGCGTAATGAGGCGGGGCTATCGGATTTCGAGCGTATATTTTCCAGTCTGGGTCATTCAGCTTTAAATGGTCGTTATTTAATATATCCATATTCGCTTCCCACAAACTGTCTATCGTCCCGACGTCCTTCCAATACCCCTCAAAAGAATACGCGTACATATTCTCTCCGTTTTCAAGCATCTTGGGAATAATATTTTTCCCAAAATCTTTGGAGGAAGTCTCGTCAGCCTCGTCCGCAATAAGATATTGTCTCAATTTTTCCCATTTAAAAATATATATTCCCATTGACGCGAGAGTGCTCTTAGGCTCTTTCGGCTTTTCCTGAAAACCGTTTATTTTCTCTCCGTCCTCAGTACATACGATTCCGAAACGGGAAGCGTCTTTGAGAGAAACGTTTATCACGGCTATGGTAATATCGGCGTTCTTCTCCTCATGAAAACTCAACATCTTCGAGTAATCCATCGTGTATATATGGTCTCCCGAAAGTATCAGAACGTATTCGGGATCGTATTGTTCGATAAAACTTATATTTTGGTATATCGCATTAGCCGTCCCCTCATACCACTGCGAATTCCCGTTTTTTTGATACGGGGGTAAAGTATATACGCCGCCGTAAAGACGGTCCAAATCCCACGGCTGTCCGTTTCTGATGTATCGATTCAACACGAGCGGCTCGTATTGAGTCAATACGCCTACCACCGAAATATTGGAGTTTATACAGTTCGACAAAGTAAAATCGATAATCCTGTATTTTCCCCCGAACGGAACGGCGGGTTTCGCGATATTCTTGGTCAGAACGTGAAGGCGGCTTCCCTGCCCTCCCGCGAGGAGCATAGCGATGCATTTTTTCTTTTGAATCATTTTTCTAATCCCTCCCGAAATGAATGCCGTTATCCCTTATTTTACGAGTTTTCCTTTTCCATACGGTGAAAGAGAACGCCGGAATCTTTACCGAGCCCGAAAACTTCATTCCGTGCCTCGGTTTTCTGACCGCGATAATATTTCCCGCTAGAATACCGCTTCCCCCGAAATCCTCGCTCTCTGAGGAGAAAATCTCCTCGTAAACGCCCTCATGAGGCAGTCCGAAAGTATAATTTTCTCGCGTTACGGGAGAAAAATTCACGGCGACGATAAGCTCTTCCTTTTCGGAGATACGACTGTAAACGAGAATATTTTGCTTATTATCGTCTCCGACAATCCACTTAAAGCCCTCCGGGTCGCAGTCTCTTTCCCATAAAGCCGGATTTTCTAAATAAAAATAATTTAATTCCTTGACATAGTTTTGAGTTTTAGCGTGTTTGTCTTAATCAAGCATAAACCATTCGAGAGAAGAGGAGTAATCCCATTCTCTGAATTGGGCGAACTCAGTGCCCATAAAAATAAGTTTTTTGCCGACATGAGTATACATATAACCCAGAAACGCCCTCATCCCCGCGAATTTCTCGTCATAATTCCCGGGATTTTTATCTATCAGAGATTTTTTGCCGTGAACGACCTCGTCGTGAGAGATTGGCAATATGTATTTTTCCGAATAGGCGTAGACCATTGAGAAAGTCAGATTGTTATGATTATAGCTTCTGAAAAAGGGATCGGTCTCTATATAATGCAAAGTATCGTTCATCCAACCCATATTCCATTTAAAATCAAAACCTAATCCTCCCATAGACAGCTTTTCGGTGACCTTAGGCCACGCCGTCGATTCCTCGGCTATCATCAATTTTCCGGGAAGCATTTCGTGAATAGCCGCGTTGAGTTTTTTTATAAGAGCGATCGCTTCAAGATTTCCGTCTCCGCCGAGATTGTTTCGAAGCCCTATATTTTTCCCGAAATCGAGATATAACATCGCGGATACGGCGTCAACGCGAAGACCGTCCATATGGTATTCCGACAGCCAATAAAACGCCGACGAAATAAGAAAAGACTGAACCTCCGTCTTTCCGTAGTCAAACGTAACCGTGCCCCAAGATGGCTGCTCTCTTTTGACAGGGTCTCTATACTCAAACGCGAAATCCCCGTCAAAATCAGCGAGAGCATAGTCGTCTTTCGGAAAATGAGCAGGAACCCAGTCCATAATAACGGCGATCCCCTGTTCGTGACATCGATTGACAAAATATTTCAAATCGTCCGGAACCCCGTACCTAGACGTCGGAGCGAAATACCCCGTCACCTGATAGCCCCAGGAAGCGTCGAGAGGATACTCGGTCACCGGAAGCAGCTCTATATGGGTATAACCCATCTCTTTAACGTAATCGACAAGTTCGTGAGCGGATTTTCTATAAGAAAAATAATTTCCGTCAGGATATTTTCTCCAAGAGCCGAGATGAACCTCGTAAATATTCATGGGAGATTTGCCGAAATCTTTTTTAGAAGAATTTTTCAGCCAAATCTCGTCGGTCCAATTGAAAGGGTCTAGAGGATAAAATTTCGAGGATTTATCGTCTCCCGTTCCGGAATGAAACGCGAAAGGATCAGCCTTGACGGATATCGTCCCGTCTTTTTTTTCAACGCTGAACATATATCTGTCATATCGTTTTATATTCGGAATAAAAAGCTCGTAAATTCCCTGTGCGCTTATTTTCTCCATCGGAGATAAAGTCCTGTCCCAGCGGTTAAAGTCTCCCACGACAGAAACAGAACGCGCCGCGGGCGCCCACACTCTGAAAACGGCGCCCCAAGCGCCGTTTTTCTCGTAGGGATGAGCCCCGAGAAACTTATAAGCCTCATAATTCGTTCCCTCGTGAAAAAGAAAAATCGGAATATTGTTATTTTCCGTCACTTTTTATCCTCCGTTTCCCGCCTCCGGACTCCGAACCGTCTATATTCCGAATCGCTGCTTCCGACTCGCAAAATATTGACCGCGCGGTTTCCGTGTCAGATTATAAACAATACATCGCATATCTCGAATTATATATTATATTATAATTTTACCATATATTAGAATATATTTCAACATAAAATGTCTCTCTGAAACATAAATTTCATATTTTTCACTGGAAAATATCAATAAATTGCGAAAAATAAACATAAAAGTACAAGTTTTTGTAATATTTATATCAACTCTCGAATCATCAGCTTGTCAAATAAAAAAGCGGCGTCTGCCGCGATATTTTTGTAAAGAGAACAAGAGAAAGGCCTCATAAAAAAACAAATAATAAAAAATAGAAAATATAATTAATAACATAAAATTTCCATAGATATTATCCGGTTTAAAACCAATTTTCCTTAACGAACTTTTGTATAAAAATTATGACGAAAAAAACAAAATCAACGATAAAACAACCAAAAAAAAGAAATCGAAGCAGAAAGAAAAAATATAAAAATATATAAATATATAAATAAAATAAATAGATAAATAAAAGAATGAATAAGTAGACAGAAAAGAAAATTGGAAGAATATTCACAAACGAACTCTTGCAAAATAATATATTTTATGTTATACTAAGTAAAGTTTCAAGTTCTTAAAAATAATTTAAAATTAAAGAAAATTATTTACAAACTTAAAATCGCAACTCCGAAAAAAAGATTACATGTGATTTACTTTATACCGGATAAATATAATACAATCTCAGAACAAATTAAATACATGTTTCCGTAGCTCAGCAGGATAGAGCGACCGCCTCCTAAGCGGTAGGTCGGGTGTTCGAATCACCTCGGGAACGCCAAATTGCCGCGGATTATAAAGTCCGCGGCAACTTTTTTTGAAAAATTATCAAAAAACTCTCGTAATTACCTCTCCGAGGAGAAAGACCATCATTTAACAAGAGTGCTGACGAGCCTGCTCAATTGTAAATACTTTTAACCGGTCTATTTGTCCACAACTTTTTGCAAATTCACCCTAAACAGCTTAGAGTATTTTTTTCAGCATAAGGTTAAACCGAAAAGAACTTTGCCAGGGACAGAGAGCTTTTTTATTTTACAAAAGATTTCTCCGCACCAAAACTTATAAAAAAACGCTATAAATCTTTACTCCACCCACAAAAAAACTATTGTCGATTCAATCATTTTTTAGCTCTCCGATTCTACGATTTTCTGTCTCCGTCTTGTCTTATTTCGCTTACACATACGGTTCGAATCGTTTCGATCTCATTTAAAACAAATAAAGAACAACTTCTATTCTTTATTCTGTATATTTTTATCTCGTTTTATCGCAATCGATTTTTCTCGCGGCGGATTGCGACAAAATCAATACCTATCCTCTCCATCGTCATATATTCCATGATAAACCGTTCTTACGTCCCCTGAAAGGACCGCGCTCCCGTCTTTCTCAAAAAAGACCCGCAAATCCCCTCCCCGAACATGAACTGTCACAGGTTCCGAAAGCCCCGCTTCCGCGGAAAAGACGGCGGCGGCAGCCACCGCTCCCGTTCCGCAGGAATAGGTCTCCCCGCTCCCCTTTTCCCATACTCTCATTTCTATCTCGTTTCCTCCCGAAGCTCTTATAAACTCAACGTTCGGATTCTCGGAAAAAAGAGAGCTGTTTTCAACGACACTGCCTATTCTTTCTACCGGAAAATCCCTCACGTTGCCGACAAAAGTCACGGCATGAAAGTTTCCCGTAAGAACACAGCGAAAAAAATATTCTTTATTTTCAAAAATTATTTTCTTAATATACGGAAGAATTTTAACGGGTCCCATATTGATCTTTACCCTGTCAACCCGGCCTCTTTCAGTGATAAGAAACAGCTGTTTTGCTCCGCTCACAGTTTCTATCGATAGCTCTGTTTTCTTGATTTTACCGCTCTCATAAAGGTATTTCGCGACTCCGCGAATAGCGTTTCCGCACATTTTCGCCTCGCTTCCGTCCGCGTTAAATATCTCAATTCGAGCGTCGGCGATTTCCGAAGGAAATACAAGAACCAAGCCATCCGCGCCGACGGAAAAACGTCGTAAACAAAGTCTCCGAGCGATTTCCGAAGGACAGGCAATCGCATTTTCCGAGCAATCGACACAAATATAATCGTTTCCTGAACATTGTATTTTTATAAATTCAAATCTCATGGTCTTATCCTTTCCGCCGAACCTCGGTTCCTCGGCTCGATATATTACTTTCAATTATATACTTTATTTTGTTAAGGTATGACGGAAAAGCTCTTCCGAAACCACGGCAACAATTCTCAGATGTAATTTCGGCATCTTGTAAAATTAGATTTTCGACCTCGATTTATTTTGGACGCCGAAAAATTTCGCAATCTTTCAAAGTATTTAGCTATTCGACGAAAAAAAACGGCAACGTATACCCAATATCGTCTAATAATACGCTTATGTCTATCGCTTTGATATTTTCTTTTCGCTTTTCCTTTCATAAAAATATCAGACTTTTTAAAATTAAAACTTACGCTCTTTCAAAAAAAGATCCCTGAATAAATCAGGGATCTTTTTTGATTTTCTCAATATATAAAATAAAAGAAAAAAATTTTACTCATTCACGTCCGTATCGGCGGGAGTTTCATCGGAAGTTTCCTTGTCCGAGGAGGGTTCCTCGGTCGAACTGCTCGGCTTACAATCACAGTACGAGACCTCTTCATCCGGGATAGCGGAATCGGAACAACAGTCGCAGCAATCACCGTAACAATCTTCGTAATAATCGCAATCCTCGCATTCTCCCTGACAAAAATTCTTTTCTTCCTCTATACGTTTTACCGTTTTATATGCCGCGTATGCCGCCGCGCCGGCAAGCACAGTGACTATCACTCCGGCAAAAAATCCTTTCGACTTACTCATAATAAGCGTCCTCCGTTTCCTAATGATTCTTAATTATATAAAGCAAATCCAATTTCTGTTTAAGTTTATTATATCACTTATTTATGTCAAAATTCGTACATTTATAAGAACTTCGAATTTAAAAATAAATTTAACTCTTTTTCATTTTTATTGACTTTGTCGTAGGATTATGATATCATTAAAAATAATAAACAAATATCCTATGAAGATAGTAAGGAGAGAATTATGAACCATCAGCTCGTTTTGGTCCTCGATTTCGGAGGGCAATACAATCAGCTTATCGCGCGAAGAGTGAGGGATCTGAACGTTTACTGTGAAGTAAGACCCTATACGATATCTGTGGAAGAAATAAAAAAAATATCCCCAATCGGAATCATTTTTACGGGAGGACCGAACAGCGTCTATGAAGAAGACTCTCCTCTCTGCTCAAAAGAAATATTCTCTCTCGGTATTCCGATTCTCGGAATATGCTACGGAGCTCAGCTGTTATGTTATCTTCTCGGCGGGGAAGTAGGGAAGGCGGATCTTCGGGAATACGGGAAAACATCGATAATATACGATCATTCAAACATACTTTTTAAAAATATTCCTGACGGGATTTGCTGGATGAGTCATACTGACAGAGTGAAAACTCTGCCCGACGGTTTTACGGTGACGGCAAAAACAGAAGGTTGTCCGATAAGCGCGTTTTGCGACAGCGAAAAAAATTTTTACGCCGTTCAATTTCATCCCGAGGTCTCTCATACCGAAAACGGAAGCGAGATTCTCAGAAACTTCGTTTACGGGGTCTGCGGAGCCGACGGCGACTGGAATATGGAAAACTACTCGGAAGAAATGATAGAAAAAATCAGGGAAACAGTAGGAGACAAAAAAGTTCTTTGCGCTCTTTCGGGAGGCGTCGATTCTTCCGTTGCCGCCACCCTTGTGGCAAAAGCCGTCGGAAAGAACCTGACCTGTATTTTCGTTGATCACGGATTACTCAGAAAAAACGAGGCCGAAGAAGTCAAACAAGCATTCGAACCGATAGATTTAAAGCTTATACAAGTTGACGCTTCCGAAAGATTTCTTACGAAACTAGCGGGTGTATCGGATCCGGAAACTAAAAGAAAGATTATCGGCGAGGAATTCATTCGTGTTTTCGAAGAAGAAGCGAGAAAAATCGGAGCGGTGGATTTCTTGGTACAGGGAACAATTTACCCCGATGTTATCGAATCGGGAGAAGGGAAGGCGGCGGTAATAAAAAGTCATCACAATGTCGGCGGTCTTCCCGATCACGTCGATTTCAAAGAGCTTATAGAGCCGCTCAGGCTGCTCTTCAAAGACGAGGTCCGAAGACTCGGAAAAACTCTCGGGCTCCCTGATTATCTTGTAAGCAGACAGCCTTTTCCGGGCCCCGGACTCGGGATAAGAATAATCGGAAATATAACGAAAGAAAAAATACAGGTGTTGCAAGACGCCGATTTTATATTCAGGGAAGAGATGGCGGCTTTCGGACAGGACAAGACTTCCGCCCAGTATTTCGCGGTGCTCACCGATATGAGAAGCGTCGGAGTTATGGGGGACGGGAGAACTTATGATTACACTCTCGCGTTAAGAGCTGTCGAGACGACCGATTTTATGACAGCCGATTGGTGCAAGCTCCCATACGAACTTTTAGACAGGGTATCGACTCGAATAGTAAATGAGGTCAAAAAAATAAATCGTATCGTTTACGATATCACCTCTAAACCCCCTGCGACAATAGAGTGGGAATAAAAACGCATTGCCGTAAAAATCCAATATTTATACGGAGTTTCGGAGCTTCAAAAGGTCTTTTGACAATAATTTGACAACAGACATGCAAGAATCGATTTTTCTTTTAAACTGATGGTTTAATACGGGTGTATATATGTTCGATATTAAAATAATAAACGAAGAACACAAAGAAGATATAAATATCCCAAATGAGCCATTTCTGTTAATTGGAAAAATGATACCGTCCTATGTGGATGAGCGGTGGAATTATAGTGTTTTATATTTTAACGAAACAGACATAACAGAGATGTGTTTCCCCGATGAAAACTATAATTATGCTGAAATGAAAGACGACAACATATTCATCGGCGCTTATGACAAGGGTAATTGCATAGGTCTCGCAATATTACAAGACGCATGGTTCAAATATATGTATCTATACGATTTGAAAGTGTTTAAAGATTATCGTCATAAGGGTGTCGCAACAGCTCTTTTGCAAAAAGCGAAAGAGATATGTAAAGAACGTCAATATTCCGGAATTTATACACAAGCTCAGGATAACAATCTTTCCGCTTGTCTTTTCTACATAAAGACCGGCTTCCACATTGGTGGCTTAGATACAAATGTATATAAGGGGACAAAGCAAGAAGGAAAGGCTGATATTATATTTTATTTAGATTGTTCTTGAATAAAACACTTGGCAGTTATAAATTATGAAATAAAAGATAGGAGGATATCGGAAGACAGACAAAAAATCTCAAAGCGAAGCCTCGCGCGCGGAAGCAGAAGAGGAAAAAACAAAAACCTCGCATAATTGAACAAAGGCTTCTCGGAAAGAAGACAGACCGCGGAATCTATACTTTTTTGTCAGATAAAACGAGATAAAAAAAACAGGCAAGAATCGGCGGATCGCTATTCTCGTTATCCGCCGTAACACAGAGAAATCGCCTTACGCGGCGTTTTTATAAAAATATTGGAAAGAAATCCGTCGGATCGGATTTAACGGAAAGAAAAACATCGCCCTGACAATCGTATTTTAGTTTCGCAAACAGTTGAAGCGGAGCAGCGACAGACTTCGTTTCTTTTGAAAGAACTCGGGCGAAACAAGACGGAAGTTTGAGCTTCCGAAAAAACAGGGCGTTGTTTCATTATTTGTTTTAG
>CAJFPG010000114.1 GCA_904398665.1 Candidatus Geddesella stercoravicola
TACGCCTCCCCGACGCGTCCCAAGATGAGAATGATAGTCCGTACCGAAGAAAACATCGGAAACAGCGTCACGACGACTCGCGACGCCAAAAAATCCTCCCATAAAAACACTCCTTGATTCAAAACTTACGGTTATCTCAATTCATACAATGACTATAATCTACAATAATCTACCTACAATAATCTACAATGATAAATACCCTTAGACAAAATATAGAAACCAAATAATAAACCAATAAAACCAAAATTATTAGTTATATTAGTTATTTTTTCGATTCCGATATCTTTTTCTCAAATCTGCTTTTTTGTGTCTGAGACGGGATCTCTGTCGGATAATCCCCGTCAAAACACGCCGTGCAATATCCGCCTCTTCCCTTTTCTCCGCAAGCTATTCTCTTGACGCTGTCCACACTCAAATATCCCAGAGAATCGGCTCCGATAAGTTTCGCCGTTTCCTCAACGGTATGATGACAAGCTATAAGGTTTTCCCTTGAATCGATATCGGTGCCGTAATAACACGGATTAAGAAACGCCGGAGCGGAAACTCTCATATGAACTTCCTTCGCCCCCGCGTCGCGAAGCAGTTTGACTATTCGGGCGCTCGTTGTGCCCCTGACAATAGAATCGTCAATCAAAACGACTCTCTTGCCGCTAACTACGCCGGTTATCGGATTAAGCTTAATTTTCACCTTATTCATTCGGCTTTTCTGACCGGGAGAAATAAAGGTTCTGGCTATATATTTATTTTTAATAAAACCTATCTCATAAGGAATACCGGATTGTTTTGAATACCCTATCGCGGCGTCAAGTCCCGAATCGGGAACTCCGACGACGACATCGGCCTGTACCGGATATTCAAGAGCCAAATAAGCCCCGGCTCTCGATCTCGCCTCGTGAACGCAGCATCCCTCGATAACCGAATCGGGCCGCGCGAAATAAACATATTCAAAGACACATAACTTATGCGGTGCCTTGCCGCAATGATCTCTTATGCTTTTTATCCCGCTTTGGTCAAAAACCAATATCTCACCGGCGTCAATATCCCGAACAAATTCCGCGCCCACCGAGTCAAGAGCGCAGCTTTCGGAAGCTATAACATAACTGCCGTCAGGCATTTTTCCGTAACAAAGAGGACGAAATCCGTTTTCGTCTCGAACCGCGATCATTTTTGCCGGAGACATTATCACAAGAGAATAAGCCCCCTTGATCCTGTTCATCGCCCGATTGACCGCGTCTTCTATCGAGGGAGAAGCCAATCTCTCTTCCGTAATTATATAGGAAATCACCTCGGTATCCGAAGTGGTATGGAAAATCGATCCCTTCAATTCAAGCTCTCGACGTAGTTCGTAGGAATTTGTAAGATTCCCGTTGTGAGCCAGCGCCATTCTGCCCTTTATATGATTCACGACAATAGGCTGAGCGTTATTTCTGTCCGTCGCCCCGGTCGTCCCGTAACGAACGTGTCCGAGCGCCATATTGCCCTTTCCGAGAGAGTCTAATCTCTCTCGAGAAAAAACATCGTTTACCAATCCGATATCCTTATAAAAATTAAAGATACCATCATCGTTTACTACTATTCCGCAAGACTCCTGCCCCCTGTGTTGAAGAGCAAAAAGCCCGTAATAAGCCTCGCGGGCAACGTCACGAGGCTCATACGAGAAAATTCCGAAAACACCGCACTCTTCTCTCAGACCTGCCATATATTTCTCCGTTCTTATTTTCCGAAAATTCGCTTCATCATCTCTTCGTACGCGTCCTCAACGTTTCCCAAATCTCTGCGGAAACGGTCTTTATCCAACTTTTCGTGAGTTTCGCTGTCCCAAAAGCGGCAAGTATCCGGAGATATCTCGTCAGCCAACACGACAGAACCGTCCGAAAGCCTGCCAAACTCAAGTTTAAAATCAACAAGATCAACATTAAGGCTCTTAAAATACGCCTTCATCACGTCGTTTACTTTAAACGCAAGCCTCTTTATTTCAGCTATTTCTTCCTTTGACGCCAATCCGAGAGCAAACGCATGATACTCGTTTATAAGAGGATCTCCAAGTTCGTCGTTTTTATAAGAAAATTCTATCGTCGGCTCGGGAAAGACTATTCCCTCCTCAACTCCGTAATGTTTCGCGAAAGAACCGGCCGAGATATTTCTTATTATAACTTCAAGCGGAATAATAGAAACTTTTTTTACCAAAGTCTCTCTGTCTGAAATTTCTTTTACGAAATGAGTAGGTACTCCTTCTTTTTCAAGAAGCCGCATCATGAAATTTGTGACTCTGTTATTTATCGCTCCCTTTCCGGCGATAGTCCCTTTTTTCTGACCGTTAAACGCCGTCGCGTCATCTTTATAGTCAACAAGCAATATCTCCGGATCATCGGTCGCGTAAACCTTTTTTGCCTTTCCCTCATAAAGCATTTCTTTTCTGTTCACTTTCTGTTCCTCCCATACTTCATATTGGTCTCACTAAACAAATATCGATAAAATGAGATAGATCTATCTATCAATACTCAACAAACTTTTTTATTGCTTTTTTTAATTTTTATTTTTATTGATTTTTCATAGAACATAGAATAAAATAATATTTATAACCTGTTATTAAGCTTTTCCGCGACAGCGGCGTCTTTTTTAAGAACGGCCTCAGAATCTTTTCTTCTTTTGTCATCAAGCTTTTCGGCCAGTTCGGCATCCTCAACCGCCAATATCTGAGCGGAAAGCAAAGCGGCATTGACTCCCCCGTTTATCGCGACAGTAGCGACCGGTATTCCGGAAGGCATCTGGACTGTCGATAAAAGAGCGTCAACGCCGTCAAGAGTTGTTGATTTGCACGGAATTCCTATAACCGGAAGAGTGGTATTCGCCGCGATAGCCCCCGCAAGATGAGCCGCCATTCCCGCGGCCGCTATAATAACGCCAAATCCGTTTTTTCTTGCGGATACGGAAAAAGCCCTCGCCTCTTCCGGCGTTCTGTGCGCCGAATAGATGTGAACTTCATACGGCACACCCAAAGATTCCAATGTATCAATCGCTTTTCGAACTATGGGCATATCGCTGTCGCTGCCCATTACAATTCCTACTTTTTTCATTTCTTTCCTCCTCACTGACTTAGAATCAAATATTCACAAAAAAGAAAATAAAAAGGCACACTTATCCTTTAAATTAAAGTTAAGCGTGCTCGGACGATAGACAATCGTGAATATCCAAACGTTCTTTGCAGCCTCCCGCCTTTAAGACGAGCTCCCCGTCAGTCACAAAGAACTGATTACTTTAAAAGTATATCATATAAAAAAATGCTTGTCAAGATTCACAAAGGGAACTAAATTCATCTTTTATGTTAAATTTTATTGTATAAATTATTATCCAGTATCCAGCTTTTTATCAAAACGTAAAAATACAAATTCGCAAAAAAGTATATCATATAAAAATAAAAATACTTATTAAGCTCTGATCAAAATCCAAACAAGAAAATTCATACAAAATTCGTAAAAAAAACAATCAAAAAATTTTTTCTTCTTTTATTTATATTTACTATTTACTATTCTATTATTTCTCTTTTCTCCACCTCTTTTATCCACCTCCCTTCTCCCTTTTTTCTTGCATATTTACTCTTTCCTTCTCCTCACAAGCAACACAAAAAAATCCTCTTGCTCTCTTCTCCATCAAAAGCTTTTCCGTCTCTTTTCTTTCCTACATCTCTTTCCTTATTCTCTTGCTCTCTTCCTCTTTTCCTCCTTCTCCCTTTCTCCCTCCCTTCTCCTCTTATCCCTTCCTCTGCTATCATCTTAATCTCCTCTCTCTGTACTCCTTTTCTTTCCGCCTCCTCCTCTTAAAAAAAGAAA
>CAJFPG010000115.1 GCA_904398665.1 Candidatus Geddesella stercoravicola
AGAGCAGCATCCGGTTTTTCTTTTCTCCATAGCTCTGTTTTCAGAACAGCCCTCGCTTTTCTTTTCTTCATGGCGCTGTTTTCAGACCAGCATCCGGTTTTTCTTTTCTCCATTGTCCTTTTTTCGGAATAGCTCTTGGTTTCTCTTCATTCACTTGTTTTTTTAGAAAAATTTTCGGTTTTTGTGAGTGCTTTCCTCTCTTTAAGCGTTGTCTTTTTTCTCTTTTTTTTCTTTAAATATTTTTTTCGTTCGCGTATCATTTTCAATGAACGTTATGTTTTCTATATTTTTCATAACGTTTTTTTTCGTTCGTTTTCTTTTTTGTTCGAATTTTTTCTGCTTTCTGTGTTGTGTCTTTGTTCCGGGTTATTCCCCTCGGTTCAGCATTTCGAGGTATTGCTGCTTTGAGATAAGAACTTCTCTCGGTTTGCTGCCCTGGTAGGGGCCGATTATGCCCCTTTCATAAAGCTCGTCCATTATTCTGGCGGCTCTCGCGTATCCCAAAGAGAGACGACGCTGTAAAACGGAAGTCGAAGCTCTTCCCTCGTTTACCACCACCTCGGTAGCGCGGCGAACGAGATCTTCGTCGCCCGAGTTCTCATAATCGTCGTCCTGAGCTTTGCTCCTTGCGTTTTTGCTGTCCATATTCCTTTCTTCTTCGGCGATTTTTTCCATTACAGAATCGTCGTATTCCGCCTCGGCTGAATTTTCTTTAATAAATGAAATAACTTTTTCGACTTCTTTGTCGGACACGAAACATCCTTGAACTCTGGTGGCTTTTTGAGCTCCGACGGGGAAATACAGCATATCTCCTTTTCCCACGAGTTTTTCGGCGCCGCTCTCGTCGAGAATAATACGGCTGTTTACCGCGCTCGAAACCGCGAAGGCTATTCTGGAAGGAATGTTGGCTTTTATCGTTCCAGTAATAACGTCGGCGGAAGGTCGTTGAGTCGCTATAACCAAATGCATTCCCGCGGCTCTGGCCATCTGAGCGAGACGGCAGACGGCGTCTTCCACCTCGTGCGGGGCCGTCATCATTAAGTCCGCCATCTCGTCGATAACTATAACTATCTGCGGCAGCTTTTTATCCTGTTCTTCCTCGGTAAGACTCGCGTTATACCCCGCGAAATCACGAACGCTCTTTTCTTTGAAAAGCTCATATCTTTTAAGCATCTCGCTCACCGCCCAGCCTAAGGCTCCCGCCGCTTTTTTCGCTTCGGTAACGACAGGGATGAGCAGGTGGGGAAGCCCGTTATAAACGTTCAGCTCGACGACTTTCGGGTCCACGAGAATAAGCTTGACTTCCTCCGGGGCCGCTCGATAAAGCAGGCTTATAAGCATTGAGTTGACGCAGACTGATTTACCGGAGCCGGTGGCTCCCGCGATCATTAAGTGAGGCATTTTCGCGAGATCCGCGACTACGTTTCCCCCGGTGATATCTTTTCCGAGCCCGACCGTGAGTTTGCTCTTGCTTTTCTTAAATTCGTCGCTGTCTATAAGTTCCCGAAGGTATACGGTAGTGTTCGTCTTGTTCGGCACTTCTATTCCGATAGCGCTTTTCCCGGGTATCGGGGCCTCTATTCTTACCCCGACCGCCGCGAGCTGTAAGGCGATATCGTCGGCGAGATTAGTTATCTTGCTGACTCTGACTCCCGTGCTCGGCTGCAACTCGTAACGGGTTACCGACGGTCCTCGGGAAATGTTTATTACTCTGGCGTCTATGTTAAAGCTTCTTAAAGTGTCTATAAGTTTTTCGGCGTTTTGTTTGAGCTCCTCGTACGCCGATAGATTTTCCTGCGTCGGAACATAATTCAAAAGCTCGACCGGAGGATATTTATACGGAATTCCGTCTGTTTCCGCTCCCGCTTCCGCCGTTTCTTCCTTGACTGTTTTTATCTCCTGAGACGCCGCTATGGTTTTTTGAGCGTCGGCGATTTCTTTTTTGAGTTCGGCGTCCTCCATAGTCTTTCTTATTTCAGACAACAAACTTTCAGTCGTTTTTTCCTCTTTTGTCTCTTCTTTTAGAGAGTTGAGCGGATTCTCGTTATCGTCGGGCCCCCCGACAAATTTTCCGTCAAAAACCGATTCCTTTTCGTCGAAAAGATCCGGCCTCGCTTTGCGCGCGGATTCCGCCTCTTCTTGGTAAGGAGTATGTATATCGTCGAGATATTGATCGATAACTTTTCCCGAGTCAGCCTCTTTGGGCGTGGCGAAAAGACGGAATCTTTTTCTCTTAGCCGTTGTTTTCGGGTCTGTCTCCTCAGGTTTTTCAATGTTTTCGGTTTTCACCCTTATTTCTTCAAGTTGGCGGTTCATTTCTCTTTCCGCTTTCTCTTTTTCTCGAGCGAGTTTTTCAAGTTGTTTCTCGGTTCTTCGTCTCTCTTTTTCGAGGTCCGGGCTTTCTTCCGAAACTCTATGGTTGTCTCTTTCGAAAAGCGCTCTGATATTGACTCCTGTGGCGACGATAAAGGTTATGAGCATTACCGTAAATATTATTATACCGGCTCCCACTTTATCAAAAGCTAAGGAGAGCGGCACCGAGATATATCCTCCGAACACGCCTCCCGACTCTATCGAAGTTTTTCCGGCGTCAAAGAGCGTTCCTGTGAGAATATTCAGATATTCGGAGAGCGGAGTCTCTCCCATTTCGGGGATTTCGAAGACTATCAGATTGAAAAACGCCGAAAAAAGCAGGATGAATATAATCCCGAAAACTCCTCGAGAAGTCAGTTTTTTGTTGGTGGCGATCAGCATAACAGCGATATAAAAGAAATAAACGGGTAACAAAAAGGCTCCCGGGCCGAAAAGCCCGAGAAGAGAATCTTTTAAAAATTCGCCGACATGCCCTATAAGGTCTGTGACAAGGCTCAAAACGACGAGAATAGTCAGGCAAAAAAGAATAACCGCGTATACATAGTCTTTTATATAACTTTGTTTTTTGTTTTTCGTGGTCGTTCTTTTTGCCGTTCCGGAAGGTGTCGATGTTCTCGCGGAAGTCCTTTTTTTTGTTTTTGCCATTTGTTTTCCCTTTTCTTTTGCCGTTCTTTAATTTTTTCTTTTCTTTAATTAACTTTCTTTAATTAACTTACTTTTTAAATTATTTTTTTTCTGTAAGTTATCTTATTTTAAGTTGTTTTTTTTAATTATTTATTTCTGTAAATAGGCTTATTTTAAGTTGTTTTTTTTAATTATTTTTTTTCTCTCTGTAAGTTAGCTTACTTTAATTCGCTTTTTAACTTGTTTTTTAGGTTTTTTTGTGATTTACTTATTTTTGCTTGCTTTTTAAATTAGATTTTTTTCATTTAATTTGCTTTATATTTTTTAAGCGTATTTACTTTTATTGTTTTACGTATTCTTTTTTATTTTCTTTACTTTTTAACTTTTTTTATTTATTTTTTTCTATCTTCTTTGTTTATTTTGTTGTTCTTGTTTTATTTATTTTTTATTTTGCGTTTTTTTTGTTTATGTTTTGTTTTTCTTATATTTTCGTTTATCGGTTTATATCAAGAATCCGAGAGCCGTTACTGTAATGCCGACTATAAGACAGTATGCGGAGAAAATTATGAATTTTTTCGATTTAAGAATGTATTGCAGCAATTTTATCGCCAAGAAACCAACTACGGCGGAAACAATAAAACCTACCGCGTATTGAGGGAACAAGTCGGTGTTTATTTCCCCCGCTTGAACAGTGTCGACAACGTCGAGAAGCACTGCCGCGAGAATTGTCGGAATTGAGAGAATAAAAGAATATTTCGCGGCTTCGCTTCTTTCTATTCCCATACCGACTCCCGCCGTTATCGTAGACCCGGAACGCGATATCCCCGGGATAACCGCTATCGCTTGAACCGCGCCTATCGCGAGGGCGTCTCTTTTTCTCATTGAGCAAGAGGTCTTTTTCCCTTCTTTAAATCTGTCGCAGGCGAAAAGAAGAACGCTGTTAATTATCAACGCTATTCCCACGGCGGTCAGAGAATTATAGAAAAAGTCCTCGATAAAGTCTTTAAACGGCACGATAAGCAGCAAAGGAAGCAGAGAGAGAATAAGGAAGCCTATCATTCTCTGTGTCGGGGTCGCGTCTTTCGGACGGAATTTCCCCGTGAATATCTGACCTATCGTTTTAAAAAGACAGATTATCAGTTCTCCTATTGTTTTTCTGAAAACGATAAAAACCGCGATCAGAGTGCCGAGATGTAATATCATGTCGAAAAATAAATCCGCGCTCTGAGCCTCTCCCCAATTAAAAAGTTTCTCCGTTATCACAAGATGACCGGAGGATGATATCGGCAAAAACTCCGCGATTCCCTGAATAAGACCCATTATTATTGCTTCGATAAAACTCATAAGAAAAGACCTTTCTCTGTAATTGATAACAGTTGGTTGATTTTGTTTGAATTGTATATACGCAAAGGCTAAAATTTGCTTTGTTTTGTGGAAAATGACGATTGAAATAAAATAAGAATATATAGTATAATAAAATATATAGAATATATTGTCGATAATATGCTGATATATTGTAATATTGTCGAATTTTAGGTATATTGTAATATTGTAAAATTATCGTAATATTGTCAGATTTAGCGTAGCTGCCAAAAAAATTGTGTCCTCGAGCGGGATTTGATAAACCTTGTTTTTTTCTTTGAGCGTCGTGTTTTGAAATGCCCCTGTTTTTTTGAGCTTTTGGTTTTGAAAAAACTGTTTTTCTTTTAGCGGTTTGAGAGATTTATTTTAGAGAGAATCTGTTTTTCTTTGAGCGATTTATTTTAGAAATAAACCTGTTTTCTTTGAGCGATTTATTTTAGAAATAAACCTGTTTTCTTTAAGCGTTTTTTCAAAAACTTTTCTCCTTGGGGAAGGACACGAGCGACAGACGGCGTTTTTTTTGTTCTTTTGTAATCGCGGTTTGAGTTTCTATACTTGTGACTTTATTTTATATCTATATTTATTATATTTTGATATTTTATATTATATTTTGATATTTTATATTATATTTTGATATTTTGTATTTTAATATATTATTATATATTGAGATAATAAATACGTATTTATTAAACCATATATTTATGAAAAAGTCAATAGTGAAAATCTTTTGGGAGGGCTCTTTATGGACAGTGTTGTAAAAATCCGCATCTTAGGTACGGAATTTTTGGTGCTTTCTACCGACGGGGAGGACAGGGCGAAAAAAGTCGCCGCGGCGGTCGATTTGAAAACCAAGGAAATAATGGTAGACGACCCGGGAGCCCCTACGACCAAAATAGCCCTTATCGCCGCTATGGATTTTTGCGAGGCAGAGATGAAATATCACAGGATAGCCACGAAACTGAAAAAGAGGCTTCTCCGTGACGAGGCGGAAATAGCGAGGCTTTCCAGGGGAAATGTTGAGGAGGAATATCTCGAAGAGATAACCGAATTGGAGGAGAAGCTGGCAGGAAAGGACAGAGAGCTGAGAAAAAAGGAAGAGGAAATTTCTATACTTCGTGAAGATCTTAAAATGACGGAAACTTATCGTTTGTCTCTTTCTGAGAGAGAAAAAGAAATAGAAAGCCTGACGAGAATCAACGCCGAGCTTGACGAGGCGTTGAAGAGAGCGGAGAAGCGGATTTCGGAAATAGAGAGCGCTGATGTCGGGCTTGACGATGACCTTGAAAATTTCGCGGATTTTGACGACCCCGATCTTGGCGAGAGAGAGGAAGGATTACTCCGTCAAGAGAAAAAAGCTGCCGAAAAACAGGATTTGTACGATAGTCCCGCCGGCGTCGATAACGCCGATAACGGCGGGGAGAACGAGAAGGAAGACAATGATGAAAGCGACGACGATATTATTATTCCCGGTTATCTCGACGATCCCGAAGAGGGAAGCCAAATCCCGAGAAACGAGGATTACGAAAACGATCCGATAGAAAATCCGTTCGGGCTTGACTTTAACGGTTAAAAATAGAGAAAATTGAGATAAAGTCGAAATTGAAAAGAAAGTTTTTAATCCTCTCGCGAAGCGAGAAATCTGATTTTCTCTTTTTTAATAGGCATGAATGAGCACATCATATTTTTTATAGGTATGCCAAAAATGAGCCAATGTTTTTATTTTGTTTGAAAACGGTTTTATACCCGTTTCAAAAAAATTTACAGTAAATACGGTAAATAGGAAAATTAAGATTTTTTGAGAAAACTGTTTAAAGCGTTTGATATTTCCCGGATTTATAGGAACCGAAGAAATTGTAGAATTGTCGAAAGGACGGTATTATGGAAATTCTTGCCCCCGCGGGGTCGTTTCCCTCGCTTGTCGCCGCTGTGTACGCCGGAGCCGACGCCGTTTATTTTGGAGCGAGGGAATTTAACGCGAGAGAAAGAGCCTCGAATTTTTCCGAGACGGAAATTTTCGAGGCCGTTGATTTTTGTCATGAGCGGGGAGTGAACTGCTTCGCTGTTGTGAATACTCTTATACGAGACCGAGAATTCTCGGAGGCGGAGGCTCTCGTAAGGATGTTTTGTCGGGCGAAAATCGACGCTTTTATCGTTCAGGATACGGCGCTCGCGTCTTTTTTAATAAAGAATACGGACGTTCCCGTTCACGCGAGCACTCAGATGACAATACACTCTCTTGACGGCGCCGAGGAGCTTTACGAGGCCGGGTTTCGGCGAATAGTGCTTTCGAGGGAGCTGTCAAAAGAGGATATTTCTTATATTGTGAGAAATCTTCCCGATGGGGCGGAAACGGAGATCTTTTGTCACGGGGCGCTTTGCGTATGCTACGGCGGGCAATGCTATATGAGTTCGGTGATAGGAAAAAGGAGCGGAAACCGAGGCCTTTGCGCCCAGCCGTGCCGTTTGCCGTATCAAGACGGATATCGGTTGAGTCTGAAAGATCTTTCTCTTCTCGAACGGGTGCGGGACCTGAAAGAAATCGGGGTTTCTTCACTGAAAATAGAGGGAAGAATGAAGTCCCCCGAATATGTTTACGCCGTCACGAAAGCGTATTCCGACGCTGTTAGAGGTGTCGCTTTTTCTCCCGAGACGGAGGAAAGGCTCGCTGAGATTTTCAGCAGAAGCGGTTTTACGAAAGGATATTTTGAGAATAAGCTTGGGAAAGAGATGTTTGGAATCAAATCTTCCCCTCCGTCGAACGTTTCTTTCTCCCCGAGAGAAACCAAGCGCTTCGGCGTCGATATTTTCGCGAAATTCAAGGAAGAAGGCGTTGTCGAGATACGCTTTGTCACTTCCGATAAATATACCGCTTCGGCGGAGGTGTTTTGCGAAAGAGCGAAGGGCCGCCCGACAGACAGAGCGACGCTGGAAAAACAGCTTTTTCGACTCGGCGACACGGTTTATTATCCGATTTCCTTATCCGCTGAAATCCCTGAGGATATTTTTATTCCCGTGTCGGAACTCAATCGAGCGAGGCGGGAATGCGTTGAGAGCCTCTCGTCGCAAAGAAAATTCAGACCTCGAACAGTAAAAAACGCCGCTTTTTCTCCTGTAAAAACCCCGTTTTATAAAGCGAAAAAAAGAATTTTAAGGGGCGTTTTTCTAAATCCGTCATCTGTTCCCGAAAACGCGGGAAAACTGGAAAAAATATGGATACCTCTTTCGTTTGCCAACAAAAAAGAGGGAAAAGAGACGATAGATCGATTCGGAGACAAAGTCGGTTTCGTTTTGCCCCGAATTTTTCACGACAGTGAAAGACGGGAAGTTCTTTCTTTAACGGAAGCGGCGACAGATGCCGGGGCGAAAGAGTTTTTGTGCGGAAATATCGGGCAGATAAGGTTTCTCAGAGATTTTTCCCTGTCAAGAGAGATCCCTCTTGTTTTGCACGGGGATTTCGGACTGAATATATATAATTCGGTTTCTTCAATGCTTTTTTTCAAAAAGGGACTCGAAAGCGAGATTTTGTCTTTTGAGCTTCCGGCGGCGGCTTTGAGAGATTTCTCTTCCGAAAGAACGGGAATTCTCGCCTACGGACGACTTCCTTTTATGATAATGAGAAATTGTGTCAAGAAAAATTGCGGCAAACCGGAATTTCTTCTTGACAGAAAAGGGAAAAATATGCTTTTAACCTGCGATTTCTCTTGTCGGAACTCCGTTTGGAACGCCGACATTCTTTGGCTTGCAGATAAAAATCTCTCGGATTTTGGGTTTTTACAACTTTTGTTTACCGACGAGACAAAAAATGATATTTCTCTCGTTATCGACGAATATTTGTCGGAAAGTCAAAGTCCCGCTGTTTTTTCCGGCGTTACTACCAGAGGATTGTATTTTTAAAATAAATTCACGGATTAAATTCGCGGATAAAATCTAAAATTTCGCGTAAACTACCGAAAAGGTGATTCGCGTGGAATTTGTTATTATATTTTTTACTTCTCTTCTTTCCGCCGCGGTTTTGTTTTTACTTACGAAACTTATGGGAAACAAGCAGATATCGCAACTGAATATGTTCGATTACGTGACGGGAATAACTATCGGTTCGATCGCCGCCGAAATGGCGGTAAATCTTGACAACACTTTTTTTTACAGC
>CAJFPG010000116.1 GCA_904398665.1 Candidatus Geddesella stercoravicola
AAGAAAAGGAGCGATGAACATATTTTAAAATATGTTTATCGCTCTTGAATAAAAATATTTTATAGTTATTTAATAATTCCGTTATTTTCTCTGGATTTTAGATATTTTATTATTTTTTCAGCCACGAGAATTTTTTGTTTCGGGGAAAGATTTGTTTCGTTTAGTTTCCTTTCTATTATTTCAGAGTGGAATTTATTTATTCTATCCGATAAGAAATTAAGATTATCTATTTCCCCGTTATGTATGATTATATTTTTTATACTATTTTTTTTCGTTTGTTCTCTCTCCTCTCATCTTTTATTTATTTTATTTCCATTTTGTTTGTCTTCTTTTCTTTATTTTTTTTCTTTTCTTTATTTTTTTCTCTTTTCTTTATTTTTTTCTCTTTTCTTCTCTTCTCTTCTCTTTTCTCTTCTTGTTTCTTTTCTTCTCTTCTTTATCTTCTCCCTTTTCTTCTCTTTTTTTTCCTCTCTCCTTTTCTTTCTTATTTTATAGTTTTTTCTTTCGTCTGTTGAAAAGCTTTTCTTTTTTCTCTTTTTATTCTATTTTCTATTTTTATTTTTCTATTTTTATTCTATGCGAAATCTTTTATTTTCTGTCAAGAGGACTTTTTAATATTTTAGAATATGTCCGAATTTTTTGATTTTTAAGCTGATGTTTATAAGGCGGGCGACTAATAGTTTAAATACGGCGAAATATTGTTTCAGAGAGAATTTTGATAATTTTTTGCTGGGGGCGAACATTTTGAGATTTTTTGTTTACAGTCGAAAATCGATTTGCGGGGAAAGGGGAGAGAGCGTTGAAAATCAGGTCGAAATGTGCAGAAGGTATATCAGGGATAAGTTTCCGGAAGAAAAAAATCCGGAAATATCGGTATACGAGGATGAGGGGTTCTCCGCTAAAAATACTGAGAGACCGAGATTTCGACAGATGCTTAGAGACCTTAGAAAAGAAAATCCCGATTTTGTCATCTGTTATCGGCTTGATCGAATAAGCCGAAACGTGAGCGATTTTTCGACTCTTATAGAGGAACTGAACAGACGAGGGATTTCCTTTATTTGCATAAAAGAAGAATTTGATACTTCGAAACCTATGGGAAAGGCGATGATGTATATCGCCTCCGTTTTCGCTCAGTTAGAAAGAGAAACCATCGCGGAGCGTGTTAGAGACAATATGTTGATGCTCGCCCGAAGCGGTCGGTGGCTGGGAGGGACGACGCCTACGGGATTTGTTTCGGAGCGGGTGACAAAGGTATCCGACGACGGGAGAGTTAAAACGTATTTTTCGCTTCGGGAGAACATTTCTGAATTAAACACTGTCGCTGTTATATACGAGAAGTTTCTGGAATGCCGCTGTTTCGCGGGAGTATATAAATTTCTGACGGCGCGGGGAATACAGTCGAGGACCGGGAGCGATTACAGTCTTCCGGGTATTAAGCAGATATTGCAAAATCCTGTCTATTGCGCCGCGGACGAAGTCGCGTTTGATTATTTTACCGCTCTCGGTTGCGACGTTTGTTTTAAAAGAGACGATTGCTCAGATAAGTACGGACTTCTCGCCTATAACAAGAGAGATTGTAAAAAAAAGCTTTCGAGGCGGCCGGCTAATAAATGGATAATTGCTATGGGAAGTCATAAAGGTCTTATTTCGGGAGAAAAATGGACGAAAGTTCAAAAAATTATCGGTTCGGGCGGAGAGGAAACGAGCGTTTCGAAAGAGCGCAACGATTATTCGTTGTTTTCCGGTTTGATTTTTTGCGCTCAATGCGGGAATCGTATGTTTTCAAAACGTCGCTCCGGAAAATCTTCTCGCCGGGAACAGTATGATTACATATGCAAAGGGAAACTTCTCGGCGGGGAAGGTGGTTGTCGGAGCTTAAATCTTACCGGGAGAAGAACGGACGAGGCGGTATACGCTTCGATTTTAAATTTGATTTATGAAAATTCAGGTATTTGCAAATTATTGGAAAAAATGATTCGAGGTTTTCGAAAAGAAAGAGGTGAGGATCGTATTTCGATTATAGAGTCCCGTATAAAACAATATGACTCAGAAATAAAAAATCTTCTTGATTCTTTATCCAAAGCAAAGACAGAGGAAGGTTTTGTTAAGATGGTGAACGCCAGAATAACTGAACTTGACGCCGAAATCTCTTCTCTTTCGGAAGAAAAGTCTCGATTGGAAATAGAAGAAAAATCTTTTGAGAATGAATGTTTCGATATTTTTTCCGAGCGGTTGTCCGATTTAAAAAATTGTAACGAGATTATGTCTGTGTTTGAGAAACGAGAACTGATGAGAATTATTGTCGATAAAATAGTATGGGACGGGGAAAATTTGCATGTTTTTATGAAATATCAGTGAGAGAGTTTCTGTCGATAAGCGGACGCGGTAACAGAAAAAGTGTTATTCGCGTATTATGAACTATAAGAATGGGGTGTCTTTTATGGCGTCTGTCAGTTTATGTATGATAGTTAAAGATGAGGAAGCCGTTCTCGCGAGGTGCCTTGACAGCGTGAAAGATTTGGTCGAGGAGATTATTATCGTCGATACCGGAAGCGTTGATTTGACGAAAGAGATAGCTAGAGGGTATACCGATAAGCTTTATGATTTCGAATGGATCGACGATTTCTCCGCCGCTCGGAATTTTTCTTTTTCTAAGGCTCGCGGGGATTTTATAATGTGGTTGGACGCTGATGACGTTCTCTCCGAAAAAAACAGAAAAAGTTTTGTTCGTTTGAAAGAGTCTATATTGGGAAATGCGGACGTCGTCATGATGAAATACGAGACGGCGTTTGACGAAGCCGGGAATCCCGTGTTTTCTTATTACAGGGAAAGACTTTTGAGACGGGAACTCAATTTCCATTGGGAAGGAAGAGTTCACGAGGCGATATCTCCTTCGGGACGAATTGTTTACTCCGACGTCGCCGTAACTCATCTCTCGGCAAAAAAAGAGTACGGGGACAGAAATTTACGCATTTATGAAAGCCAAATCTCTTCCGGCGAATCTCTTTCTCCTCGAGACCGTTTTTATTACGGAAGAGAACTTTATTATCACAAATATTACGACAAAGCCAAAAGGATTCTTTCGGATTTTCTTTCTTCCGACGAAGGATGGACGGAAAATAATATCGAGGCTTGTAAAATTCTGTCTTTATGTTTTGTTGAGACCGACGAGCCTTTTTCCGCTTTGGAGGCCTTAACCCGAACATTTAGGTATGATATTCCGAGAGCGGAAACTTGCTGTGAGATAGGAAATATTTTCATGTCGTTGGAAAATTATCGAACGGCGGCGTTTTGGTATGAGTTGGCTTTGGGTTTGCCGAAAGAATGTAAAAGCGGGGCTTTCTTTTCGGAAGATTGCCACGGTTTTTTTCCCTGTATTCAATTATGCGTCTGCTATGATCGCCTGGGGGAGCGGGAAAAGGCGGAGAGATACAATAGACTTGCCGGAGAATATCGTCCTTATTCCGTTCCATATCTGCAAAACTTGAAATATTTCGAGACTTTGAGAAGTCAAGACGGCACTTTTAGTTGACGTGCGGAATATAATTAAATTGAGACAGAGCATAAATTATGCCGCTGTTTTCACAGATGAATATAAGGAGTGTATTATATGAGTTTCAATGCTTGCGATAGAAGAAATATCTGTCCGCGTTGCGGAAGACCCGTAAGCAATTGTTGCTGCCGATCCTGTGTAGGCCCGACAGGACCGACCGGTCCTATGGGCCCAATGGGATTCCCCGGTATGCCAGGTCCGACCGGTCCGACCGGCCCTGCCGGAGGTCCTACTGGCCCGACAGGAGCCACCGGAGCCACAGGAGCGACAGGCCCGACGGGAGCTACCGGCCCCGCGGGAAGTAACGGCTTGATGGGCCCGACCGGCCCGACCGGAGCCGCCGGTTTAAACGGGGCTATGGGTCCGACCGGACCTACGGGGGCGACAGGAGCTACCGGACCTACGGGCCCCGGAGGAGGAGCCACGGGAGCTACCGGAGCAACAGGTGCGACCGGCCCGACGGGAAGCACGGGAGCGACAGGGGCGACAGGAGCTACCGGCGCCGCCGGAACCGCCGCCACGTTGACGATCGGAACCGTGACTACGGGAGATCCGGGCGCCGCAGCGTCCGTAACAAATACGGGTTCCGTGGAGAACGCCGTGTTTGATTTCGTAATTCCGAGAGGCGCGACAGGAGCCACCGGCGTTACTGGGCCCACCGGAGCGACGGGAGCCACGGGAGCTACCGGCCCGACGGGAGCAACAGGAGCGACAGGAGTAACAGGAGTGACCGGTCCCACGGGCGCGACGGGAGCGACAGGTCTTACCGGTCCGACGGGAGCCACTGGTGCGACAGGCGTTACCGGTCCTACCGGACCTACGGGGGCTACTGGGGCCACGGGTCCGACAGGAGCCGCTGCCACGGTAACGGTCGGAACCGTAACTACTGGCGACCCGGATACCAACGCGTCCGTGACAAATACGGGAACTACCGGAAGCGCCGTGTTTGATTTCGTAATTCCGAGAGGCGTGACCGGGACTGCCGGAGCCGTCGGAGCAACTGGTGCCACCGGGGCTACCGGTGCCACGGGAGCCACCGGACCTACGGGAGACGCCGGAGCTGCCGGAGCTACAGGAGCCACAGGAGCTACAGGAGCTACGGGACCTACGGGAGAAACAGGTCCGACAGGTCCTGCCGTTACTCTGAACGCTTTGACCGCTACAAACGACGCGAGTCAAACTCCGACTGCTGCCGACGAGGCCCTGACTTTTTCAGATAATCAAACGGAAGAGGGGACGGCCATAACCCACACTGCGGCAACTACTGATTTTGAGTTGACAGAGGAAGGAACGTATCAGATATCTTACAATACTACTGTTACGACTTCCGCCAGCGCGTCGCCGCCTGTTACGGTTGGGGCCTATTTGGCTCAGGGAGGCACCGCTATCCCGGGAACAACTACGTCGGCTACCTTGACTGCTGCTTCCGACACCGCTAATTTGTCCGGAACCACCATCTTTTCAGTCGCTTCTCCTCCGATAACGATTACTCTTGTGGCGGAGAATACCGACGCGGCATATACAAATACCTCAATTTCTATCAGAAAATTAGACTGATATAACAGAAAGACGGATTTTAAATATCCGAGTTCTTTAACTTTGGTTTTAATAAGAATTACTCCCTTGTTTTTACAAGGGAGTAATTCTTTGTATATGTCGTTTTCTTCCGCGTAAGCGGAAAAAGACGTTTATATAAAAGTCAGTGTAAACTCGTTTTATATTTTATTTAACGGCGTTTAAAATTTTCTTTTAAGAATTTAGATTTTTTTTGTCAAATAGTCTCCTTTCCTCTTTTTTCATTTTTTTCTCTCTGTTTATTTATTTCCCCTTTTTTTCTTCGTTTCTTTTCTCTTTATCTATTTATCTCTCTTTTTTATTTCTTATTGTCTTTTCTTTTTTTTTGTCATCGTTATATCGCCTTATCTCTTTTGTTTTTTCTGCTCTTTCATAAAAAGAAAAAGAAAGTTGTGAGATTTATTTGATAACGCGTATTTTTCGGCTTAAATATTAAAAAATAGAAAGAGTTTTTATGATTTTGAGAAAAATAGATATTTGTCGGTTAGAAATAAAAGGCACAAATTTAAGACAAGAGGCGATTAAATATTTTGTAATATTATTTATAGGATTAAAGTTATTTTTATTAGGAAGTTTTTTATTTTTGTCGTGAATTCGAGAGATTTTACGTTCGAAAAAGTTTCCCTTAGCACGTCGGCGGTTTCCCGACGCTTATATCCATAATTACGATGTTTATAATCTCCGGGGCGGGAATCTTCGGCTCGTCTGTCGGCGCCGCCGCATGTTTGACGGGAGTTATTCTCGGCGGTATTTTAATTACTTTCGCGGTCTCTAAATTGCTTTCGGCTACCGTTCTTAAAGGTTATTCCTCCGCTTTTTGTTTGGAACTTCCTCCTTTTCGGTGTCCGCAAGTGGGAAAGATTATAGTTCGTTCGATACTTGACAGAACCGTTTTTGTCTTGGGAAGAGCTGTCGCCGTCGCCGCGCCCGCCGGTTTAGTTATATGGCTTTTCGCGAACGTAGATATAAATGGAATAACTCTTCTCGAAACCGTTACCGGGTTTCTTAATCCTTTCGCCGAGGTTTTCGGACTTGACGGCGTGATATTAACGGCGTTCATCCTCGGTTTCCCGGCAAATGAGATTGTTTTCCCAATAATTATTATGGCTTATATGTCCGAAGGAAATCTGTCCTCAATGGAAGATTTGTCGGTATTAAAAAATTTGCTTATTGATAACGGTTGGACTCTTTGTACAGCGCTTTGCGTTATGATATTCACGCTTTGCCATTGGCCCTGTTCGACAACCTTGCTTACCGTAAAAAAAGAAACGGGAAGTCTTAAATGGACGGCGTTTTCCGCCGTTTTGCCTACGACGGTCGGGTTGTTGCTTTGTTTGATTGTTAAAACGGCGTTTTCAATTTTCGCTTAAAGGAAAGCTTCCGAATTTTTCGGAAGCTTCTTTTTGTATAAAGAAAACCACGCGATAGTCGCGTGGTTGAAAAGAGCATAAGCGGTGAAGAAGATAAAAAACTCCTAATGTGTTAAAGTA
>CAJFPG010000117.1 GCA_904398665.1 Candidatus Geddesella stercoravicola
CTTAAATATTCTTTAAACAAATCAATCAGAAGCTATCGACTTGAACTTTTGCTTCAAGCGAATAGAAATCAAGAGCTCAAACTCATGTTTTCAAACAAAAACAAAAACTTAAATATTCTTTAAACAAATCAGAAGCTACCGACTTAAACTTTTGTTTCAAACGAATAACAATCAAGAGCTCAAACTCATGCTTTCAGGCAAAAACAAAAGCTTAAATATTCTTTAAACAAATCAGAAGCTACCGACTTAAACTTTTGTTTCAAACGAATAACAATCAAGAGCTCAAACTCATGTTTTCAAACAAAAATAAAAGCTTAAATATTACTTTAAACAAATCAGAAGCTACCGACTTAAACTTTTGTTTCAAATAAATAGAAATCAAAAATTCCAACGTTATTGTTTTAAACAATAAAAAATAATCGCTTAAACATTATTACTTTTAACAAACAGAAAAACAAACACTCGAAAATCATCAATTTAAACAAATTAAACAAAAAAAAATAATGACTTGGAAAAGAATGTCGCCGTAAATAAATCCAAGGCGGATAAAAGCGGACAGAGAACTATTAATTCTGTTTATAAACCCAAATAAAGAAAATCAATAAGAAAATTTATTTACCGCGAAATATTTAAAACACTGAAAATCATTGAAAACCGATAAAAAGCTTTTTAAAGTTATAGTTTTGATATTTCGTTAGCTATATTTTATATTTCGTTTAAAATTTAAGCAAAAACGTAATTTTAATAGCGATATCGTCTGAGAAAAAGACATAAAACGACGGCGCCGCCGAGTTAAAAAAGAAGAAAAGAAAAAAGGAAAAGAAAAAGAAGAAAAGAAAAAAAGGAAAGAGAAAAATAATAAAAAACAAGAATAATTTTAATTTAAAGTTCGGGAAATATAACGCTCAAAATAGGGAAACTAACTAAAACCAAGAGAAAAAAGCGATGAAAACAGCTAAAAAAATACCGCGAAAAAAAGAAAGAGGGGGCGGAAAAAAAATGACTAAAAAAGAAAGACGCGATAAAACAAACTATTATCTCGATATCGCTCAGGCGGTGTCCGAGAGAGGAACCTGTCTCAGGAGATTGTTCGGGGCGGTAATCGTCAAAAACGACACGATAATAAGCACCGGGTACGCCGGGGCTCCGAGGGGGAGAGTTAATTGCTGCGACATAGGCTCCTGTCTCCGCCAAAAATATAATATCCCGTCCGGGGAAAGATATGAGCTCTGCCGCTCCGTTCACGCCGAGGCGAACGCGATAATAGCCGCTTCGAGAGAAGAAATGCTCGGGGCGACGCTTTATCTTTCGGCGACAGACGCCGAGGGAAAAAATCTCGTGCCGGGGACAACCTGTTGCTCTATGTGTAAAAGACTAGTGATAAACGCCGGGATATCTACCGTCGTCGTGAGAGATACTGAAACGGAATATAGGGTAATCGACGTTCAAAAAGAATGGGTCGACGAGGACAAGCCTCTCGAACTAATAAAAGGATACTGAGGAGTACATAATATGGAATATAAAAGATATAAAAAGCACGGACTCTCAATAGAGATCGACGACGGGAATGCGACAATATCTGAGATTTACAGCTTCTTGGGAGGAACGACTTTTCCGACGGAGGGAATTAACGGACTCTGCAGGCTCCGGGATGAAAGCGGATATTACGACGGGGCGAATCTTGAAATAACAGATTTTAGGGAAGATGAAAACCGCGTCGAAATCGATTTTGAGACACCTTTTACCCGCTATACCGCGGCGTTTGAATATCTCGGGGAAGGAAGATGGAAAAGAGCTGACAGAATCAAAAATTTAAGCAAAGAAGAATCAAAAATCCACTCCTGTCTATCACGTTTTGTCCTGACCGGCGGAAATTTTGATATTTTAACTCAGGAAGGCTCTTGGTGCGGAGAAAACGAAACGGCTTTAAAGCCTATAAACGGCAACATAACCCTCTCGAATAACGGAATCCGCACGGCTCAGGACGCTCAGCCGTTTCTATGTGTCAAAGACAGAAATCAAGGCTATTCGCTGGCTTTTCATCTTTTTCCGATAGGGCAGTGGGTCATAAACGCCGTAAAACGTTTCTCGGGAGAGACCGCGATGTTGGTTATCGATATGGGGCTGAACGACAACGGATTATCTCTGGTCTTAGCTCCCGAGGAGGAAATCTCGTTGCCCGAGATTGTCTTTTTCCGTTCCGAACCGGGGGATTTTGGATTCGGAAGCAGAAAAATACATAAATATCTGCTCGAAAAAAAAGCCGCGCAGAAAAGGATGCCGCTTTTATATAACAGCTGGTTTCTCGATTTTAACAATATCAACCCCGAAAATTTAAAAAAACAACTTGACGCCGCGGCAAACCTCGGAATTGAGTATTTTGTCGTTGATTCGGGTTGGTTCGGGAACAAAGAGGAAGATTGGTACAATCAATGCGGAATCTGGGAAGAAAACACAAGAATAAATTTCAAAGGAAAAATGAAGGAATTTGCCGACAGAGTCAGGGAAAAAGGGCTCAAATTCGGACTTTGGTTCGA
>CAJFPG010000118.1 GCA_904398665.1 Candidatus Geddesella stercoravicola
AAAAAATCGTCAAATAAGACGTATGTGCGACTCTCTGGGATTAAATATTTTGCTTCTGAAAAGAATTTCCGTCGGGGAAATATCAATCGGAAGAATGAAGCCCGGAGAATATCGTCCGCTTTCACGTTCCGAACTTGAAAAGCTTTTTAATTCCGCCGGCCTTCCGCTTCCTTCTTTTAAATCAAAAGAAATGAAAGAAAAAAATGAAAACAGGTCAAAAGTCAGAAAAAAATCGGAAAACCGAGGAACTCGTAACGAGCGGCGTTTTAACAAACAAATGATTAAATATTCGCGAGATATTAAAAAACAAGGTAAACGATAATATTAACGCCATATATGATATATGGAAGGAATTTGAAAACAAAGTTGAAATACGATTTATTGGCGTTGTAAAGGAAAAAGGCAGCGTAGAGGCAGAAATGCTTTTTACGCTGCTTTTTTATGTCAAAAAATAAAATCACATTCGTCAATATTGGTAGTTTACCGCTGTAATCTACGCGCAAAGGAAGCTTGGCGTATGCGAGGGAAAAAGTTTTAATTGGTGTTTGATAAATATGAGCAGGGCATAACCTTCAATATGGTTGATGAATTGCGAAAAAAAGTTAATTACGGGCGGAGAATATGCCGACGCGGCAGATGAACTTATTGTCAAATTCATAAACACCAATGAAGAAATTCAAAATCAAAAGAACGGAGTTTTCAGTTTATGGAAAAGACAATATTTGAGCAGATGGGTGATTTATACACTACAAAGTGATTACTATTTGCCTAACTTGCGCTACCAGCTGAAAAACACAAGCTCGTCGGGCCATATCGTGGCAGCGGTATAAACGTTATTTGTAAGAACATAAACTGCTACTTATATTACTCTTCTTATAAGTGTTACCCTGTTCAGCCGCTAAACTCAATGTTAATCTCTCAGATATAAACAAGAGGGCGGAGGATATGTTTTTCGGCCCGTAAAACATATGGCAGCACAAGGGCATGACCGAACGGCTCAAAACAGAAAATCAAATATTGTAGGCGCAAAAATGAATGATATTTATTATTTATGCTGCTGTTACAGAGGTAATCAAAACCGACGTCATTTATATAAAAATCGTATCGGCGGATTTTTATAATCTGCCGCTTGTCTTTTAGATATTTATTCTTCTGTTCGAATTAGATTACTCACATACGGACGCTTGCCGGAAAGAACTTCATCGTAAAAATTCTGTTTCCAGTCGATATACGCGACACTGTCTTCCAATTCTTTTATGGTAGTACGCAACGCGTCTTGTTTTTTTCTCAGCATTTCTTTTCGAGAAATAATAGAGGATTTACCTTGTAAACATAGGGCTAAGTATTCTTTCATTTCCTGAATACTCATGCCACATTTTTTCAAACAAGTCAGATCTTTAATCCACTTGACATCTTTCTCGTCAAAAACACGTCGATTGTTGTTGTCACGCTTGACATTGGGAATAAGTCCCTGGTTACAGTAAAATTTCAAAGTCTGATAAGTCATATCAAGTTCCCGGCAGACTTGCATCATAGTATACATTTATTCTATCCTCCGTTATTGTTTACGAAAAATTCACAAAATAATTTCTAAAAAGCTATTGACCGATAGTTACTATCGTAAATTATAATCGGTTATATAAAGCGGTTGAAACAATCATATTATAGCACGCCGGCAATGGAAAAGCAAGCAATAAAGGAGGATATTTAATATGGTTTTTTATTTTACGGGCACTGGAAACAGTCTTTATGTCTCCAAACAACTGGAAGAGAATCCAATTAGCATACCACAGATTGTGCGGTAGTAAAATCTGGAATTTTTTGCTGATAGTATCGGCATTGTTACGCCTATATATACGGTCATGAGGCGCCGTCTATGGTTAAGGAGTTTTTGCAAAAGGGCGTTTTCTATACAGAGTATTTTTATATGATTCTGACCTATGGAAATCGCCACGGGGGAGCCGCAGAACTGGCAAAACAATTATGTGAAAAATGCGGTGTAACTGTCAACTATATTAATGTGCTTCTGATGGTTGATAACTGGTTGCCAGGATTTGATATGAATGAGCAGAAGAGCATAGATAAAAAAATTGAAGAACATATCGCCTCGATTCGGAGCGATATTGATCACCATAGACATGTGAGCGGAGGTTACGGATGAAGATCGTGCCGCGCATCGACAGTTTTTAGCCCGAACAAAGAAAACGCCGCCGGATGCGTGGCGGCATTTAATTCGCGTTACTGATACGTGTATCGGTTGCGGCATTTGCGAAAAAGTATGTCCGTCCTCTTCTATTCGGGTAATCGATGGAAGAGCCACGCATACTTCCGGGAATTGCCAAACTTGTCTTGCCTGCGTACATGCCTGCCCGCAAAAAGCAATCAGTCTTAATATTCCCGAAAAGAATCCTAACGCCCGCTACCGAAACGAGCATATTTCTCTAAATGAAATTATTAAATCAAATAATCAGAAATAAAAGGAAGGTGTCTGTAATGAACAATTTTATTTTTTCTTATCCCACGAAAGTTTATTTCGGCGAAGGAATCGCCAAGCAGGCTTTCGCCGCGGAACTTGGCAAGATGGGTGAAAGGGTGATGCTTGCCTTTGGCGGCGGTTCTGTTAAAAAGAACGGTATTTACGATGAAGTGAAAAGTCTGCTCGAACAGGCGGGCAAAACGGTAGTGGATTTCTCCGGGATTATGTCAAATCCAACCTATGCGAAAGCTCGGGAAGGCGCGGACTTGGCTCGTGAATATCAAGTGGACTTTATTCTGGCCGTGGGAGGCGGCAGCGTGATTGACTGCTGCAAAGTGGTTTCCGCACAGGCAGAGCTGGATGAAGATATTTGGGATTTTGAGTATGGGAAAGGAAAATTTCCCGTTGCGGGAATTCCAATGGGCGCGGTTGTTATAGTTTCAGGCACAGGCGCGGAAATGAACGCTGGCGCGGTCATTACTTATGAGGAGAAGAAGTGGAAAGGTCCAATTTTGGGAACAGCGGCATCTTTTGCGATTCTTGATCCGGCATACACAAAGTCTGTGCCGCCTATACAGGTGATTTCGGGTGCGTTCGACACTCTGAGCCACGCGATGGAAACTTATTTCGGCGCTTCGGATAAAGATAATGTGTCCGATAGTTTGGCGCTGGCGATTATGAAAAATACGGTGGACAATATGCGCCGTTTGCTTAAAAATATCAATGATATGCAGGCAAGAAGCAATTTAATGTGGGATTCGGCTATGGCGGAAAACGGGATTTTAAAATGCGGTCGTTTGACGGATTTTCAAGCGCATCAGATGGAGCATCAGTTGGCAGCTTATACGGATTGTAATCACGGACAGGGCCTGGCGGTAATTCATCCGGTCTATTACCGTCATATCGTAAAGGACGCCTCCGAAAAATTCGCCAGATTTGCAAAAGCGGTTTTTGATGTTAATACCGCAGAAGCCGGTATCGAGGCGCTGGAAAACTTTATCAAAGAATGTGGTTTGCCTACAAAAATGAATCAGTTGAAATCCGCGATAACAATCACTCCGGAAGTTCTGCGACAGGTGGCGGATACCTGCAATATCATAAAGTCGGGCCCCCGCGAACTTAGCAGAGATGAAATATACGAAATTCTTATGGAATGTATGTAAAGGGAAAATATGGAAAACATATGGCGCAATACGATATTGTTTTTAGTCTATCCTTGCGGCGGTATTCGACATTCCGCTTCAATTAATATATTTCCTGAAAGCTGTAATACGCCAGACGATTCTGAACGCCCGATAAACGAGGACACAAAAGTTCTTGTTGTTTATTTCTCCGTACCTGACAATCAGGATAACAGTTATGTGGAAATAGACGGAGAACGGCTTGGAAATACGCAGTATATGGCGTATATTATTCAGGAAAACACATAAGCCAATATCTTCCGTATTTTGCCTAGAAATCCTTATCCTACGGATCATAACGTTCTTTTAGAAGCGGCGCAAGAAGAAATCAAGACAAACGCCAGATCGGAAATTGAGGGAACCATCGAAGACTTT
Organism: Candidatus Geddesella stercoravicola; assembly: GCA_904398665.1. Lineage (GTDB taxonomy): Bacteria > Bacillota > Clostridia > Oscillospirales > UBA644 > Geddesella > Geddesella stercoravicola. The sequence goes on from CAJFPG010000118.1 coordinate 4,033, forward strand.
GATTCATACGATGTGGTATTTGTCGGCTACCCGAATTGGAATGTCGATATGCCTTATATTCTTTATACTTATACATTCTTTGAAACTTACGATTTTTCGGGTAAGACGATCGTACCGTTCAATACTCACGGCGGAAGCGGGTTTTCCGGCACGCAGGAAAGCATTGCCGAATTGGAGCCGAATGCGACCATGCTGGAAGGCAAGAGCATTTCAAGAAATAGTATTGAGGGCTCAGAACAGGAAATTATCGACTGGCTTGATAGTATATTGATATGTTGACATCCGACCATTAGCCGACCATTAAAGATAGGGATTATGAAATTGAATGTAATCATAAAGCGAAGCGTCGGCATGGTAATGTATATCCTGTTTTTTTCTTTTAATGTGACAATACGTATTGCGGTGAGCTGTTCTCGAGTGGATAGGCGTTTTCCTCTGCATTCTTTTTTAACTGAGCGCAGCAAACTTTTTTGCCGCAAACACCAAGCCCTCCTTTTATTATTGTACAATATACTAATTGCAAGTGTTATAAAACATTTCTAAAATTAAATACGACGTCATGAGAACTTGCAGCTTGTCAATAAATATTTTTCTCTTATTAGCCATGCTTTTCTGTATGATTAATGGTATTCTCTTTTTTCAACATGTTTTTGCTGTTGGAAATTGAAGAGCTATTGAGGTTGAAGGTCGCTTATATTTTGTCGCGACGGCATGGAGATTCATTTTTATATATATTCAATCTATAAGGGAAAAGATTATGAAATAGCGAGGAATATAAATTGTTTGGGTCGGAGTATAATTCTTTTCGATTGATAATATTTATATGTTTTTATATTTTCTGTTCATCCGTTTTTGATGTTTCGGTATGATATTCCGGTATTTTGTTTTTATAAAAAAATTATAGTCGGTATATTTTCTGAGTATCGCGGATTTTTGGCTGTAATAAATTTAATCAATTATTTCAATTTTTATTTTGAAAAAAAGATTTGTGATTGGCGAGGATGCTTTGCAAAAAAATATTTTTGTGAGCGAGGTTATTTGTTTTTGTAGTCGATTATTTTTAATATTAAATGATGTTTTTTCGATTTTATTTGCTGAAAGATGCCAAAGACTTATGTTTTCGAGCTATTTAGTCGTCTTAAAAATACGATTTTATTTAGATTTTTTAGAAAGGTAAAATTTAAAACCAATTTGATTTTTCGTTTTTTAATCTCAGAGATTCTCCATTTTTATATGGATTATAATTATTTATATTGCAACCAAATTCTTTCAAAAATTTTATCTTGTTGTCTTGTGACCACTGTATAAGGGAAAGTCCGTCAAATTCTTCTTCTTTTCCATCGTTTATTTTATTTTTGAAATACCATTCTACAATTGATTGATTATTTTTATGAAAAAATTGTTTTATATCCCATTTGACTACTTGTCCTCTGGTGTTCCATTCGTTAAACCAATGTTTTATTTCTTCTCTGGTTTCATATTTAGGGCCCCAGCTTTCGATATATATGGCGTTTTTATCAAAAATATCGTCGATACCTAAATCGTGACGGGATAACCACATATTAAACCATAGTTTAATTATTGCTTCTTTTTGCTCTATTTTATTTCTCATAATTATTTATTATTTCTCTGAAAAAATATCGTAAATTTCAAAGTCTTATCGATATAATCTTAATAATATGTGCCAAAGTTTGGCTTTCGTTTTTTTTGTTTTATTGTATTGTATTCCTTGGGACTTTTGTTTCAATTTTTTATCGAACTCAATATTTTTTTATATCGCGGAGCAAAGGCTCGAAATTTAATCCGTATTGGTTTTTTGTTTTGGTATTGATGATACACGCGTTTGTAAAATTTGAGGCTGTTTTTACCGCTTGTTTCCTGCTTGCTCCTTCAAGGATTTTTCCGCATAATACGGCTGAAAAAACATCGCCTCCTCCATGAAGCATTTCGTTAATATAGTTATACGACATTTCAAAATATTCCGATTCGGAGAAATCCGAATATACGGTTTTAATGGTTTTTTTCGTTGTCTTTATCCCTGTTATAACGGCTGATTTCGCTCCTATGGAGGCAAGGTTTTTAAAACACTTTTTTATTTCTTCATCCGTTGGAAATTCGTTATATGGAATCCCCGACAGAAGACAGGCTTCCGTATAGTTCGGAGTTATTATATCCGCTTTTTTGCAGAGTTTTTTCATGGCGTCCACATAAGAAGGATTAAAACCTGCGTATAGTTTCCCGGAATCCGCCATTACAGGGTCTACGATTACCGATTTTTCTGCTGAGGTTCTGTTTTCTATCGCGGAAATACATATATCGATTTGTTCTTTATTCCCGAGGTATCCGGTAAAGACACAGTCAAAAAAAATTTTTTCTTTTTCCCAATGATTTAATATCTTTTTGATTTCGGTTGTCATGTCGAGAAAAGTATAATTTTTAAAGCCTCCCGTATGTGTGGAGAGAATCGCGGTGGGAAGAGGAACGCATTCGTATCCCATCGACGCTAAAATCGGCATGACAACCGTAATGGAACACTTTCCGAAACAGGATATGTCGTTTATCGCAAGGATCCTTTTTTGTCTTTGTTGTTTGTCATTATCTCGCATTTTATTCTCCGGTAATTTGAGTTAGATATTGTGATTTCTTAAATTTTAAACGCGGCGAGCAAAGGGGCTATCGATATTACGGCTAAAACTATCGCCGCTATTACCAGAAATATTCTTTTTATGATATCCATATTTTTTCTCCATTTTTTCACGCATTAAATTTTTATATATTATAACAGAAAAGATATGGACTGTCAACGTTTATTTTATTTTGTCGTTTTAATCCGAATAATAGACTCGTTCTATCAAATTCTCTGAAATACATTCAGCGTATTCGTCCAATGACATTTTTGTTTGAGAAGTTTTATCTCCGAATTCAAGGAGGGAATACCACAGTTCGTCGGCTTCCGACCTATAAAGAAAAACTTTAAAATATATATAATAAATTCCGTTTAGACAGTATAATCTGCTCTCGTTCACACAACCGTGAAATCTGGCGAAAATTTTAAGAGAATCGAGCATGTCGTTGGTTTCGTCGAAGCGTATTATTCCCTCGTATGTATGCATATTATGTTCCTCTGTTGGGATTCTGCTCAAATATAAGGCGACGTTTCCGTTACAGCATTGTCTCGCTTCCACTAGCAGTTTGCCGTCGTCTATTTTAAAACCTACTTCTTTTCCCGCTTCTTCAATTATTTTCTCGCATAATTTCCGAGTTTTTCCGTCGCTGTAATCCATCGTTTCGTAAGAAACTCCGAAAAATTCTTGTTCCGTCGTCGTTACTGTGACTTTAATTCTGTTTTCGTTCAGCAATTCAAACTTCAATTCTCATTGCCCCTCTCTCATGATTTTAATCGCTATTATCATTATATAAAATAGTCGAGAAAGTGACAATATAAAAAAAATGGTTTTTTTCCCTTTATTTGGTTTCTTTTTTTTGCTTTTTACGGTGAAAAAATATAAAAAAGCGGATTTTTCAGGCTTATTCTTGAAAAATCCGCGTATGCTTTTATACGTTTGATTGTTTGTTTAAATTTATTAATCTTAAATTTATTAATCGAGTTATGGTTACGATTAATATATTTATAATATTTATAAATTTATAAAATAAATTATATTTTATGCTTTATATTTATATTTCATCGTCCAAATATTTTTTTATTTTTAGTAGTCTATTGTATTTAGCTACTCTTTCTCCTCTAGCGGGAGCCCCTGTTTTAATTTGTCCGGCGTTTATTGCGACGGCGAAATCCGCGATAAAATCATCGTCGGTGTCTCCGCTTCTATGTGAGATTATAGTAGAAAATCCGTTTGATTTCGCGGTTCTTACCGTTTCTATTGTTTCGGAGAGGGTCCCTATTTGATTCGGTTTTATCAAAATCGCGTTTCCGCTCTTTTTAGCTATTCCATTGAGTAATCTGCTTTTGTTTGTCGTAAATAAATCGTCTCCTACTATTTGAATTTTTTTGCCGTATAGTTTTGTCAATCGGGCAAATCCTGCGAAATCGTCTTCCGCGAACGGGTCCTCGATTGACGCGATAGGATAATCGTCGAGAATTTCTTTATAAAAATCTATTAATTCTTCTCGCGTCATCTTTTTTTGTTTTTTCGGAAGCCTATAATTCTCTCCGTCTTTCCATTCGTTCGCGGCGACATCCAGCGCTATTTTAATCTCTTTACCCGCTTTGAATCCGGCTTTTTCTATCGCTCTTATCAAAAGTTCTATTCCTTCTTTGTCTTCTTTGAGATTCGGCGCAAATCCTCCCTCGTCTCCGACTTTTGTGTCGTAACCTTTTTCCTTCAATATGCTTTTGAGGGCGTAATACGTTTCGCATCCCGCTCGTATCGTTTCGAAAAAGTCTTCTGAAAAACATGGAATTATCATGAATTCTTGTATGTCACAGTTGTTGTCTGCGTGTTTTCCTCCGTTCAGAATATTCATCATAGGGCAGGGAAGAATATTTCCGCTTATTCCTCCTATATATCTGAACAGCGGAATAGAAAGAACGTTAGCCCCGCATCTCGCGGCGGCGAGCGAAACCGCGAGCGTGGCGTTTGCTCCGAGTTCTTTTTTATTCTTGTCTTTATTTAAATTTATTATTGTATCGTCTATTTTCTTTTGTAAAAAGATGTCTTTCCCTATAAGTGAAGGAGATATAACGTTTAATATGTTTTCTATGGCCTTTGTCACGTCTTGTCCATTGAAAGTTTTGCCTCTGTCTCTCAATTCGAGAGCTTCGTAAGACCCGGTAGACGCTCCCGAAGGGACTGACGCCGTTCCGGATATCCCGTTTTCGGCCGTAACGGTAGCCTCTATTGTGGGTATTCCTCTGGAATCTATTATTCTCATTGCCGTTATTTCTTTTATTTTCATAAATAATCACTCCTTTATTTATTATGCTTATTTTTTAATATATTATCTGTGGAATTTTTTGAGGAAATATTGTTTTATATTTCCGGGTATACTATAAATGACAAATTTTTATGAATAAAATTGTCGAACTATTGACTTTTTTCATGTTATGGTGTATGATTGTATTACAATGCTTTTTAGGAGATATCTTAGAATGTCTTTGAGAAACGGCGAAAAAATACTTAATGTGAAAAATGTGATGTTTGTCATATTTTTGGTTGAAATGTTGGCCGGAATATTCTCCGAAACTTATTCGCTTACGGTTTTCGGGGTTTTTTCCGGACTTTACTTCTGCGATTTTTCTTTTTCGGCTAAAATAAAAAATAAGTTTGTAAATATTATTTTTAAAATATTTATTCTTATAATTATATTTTATTTTGGAGCGGTTTCTTTTTTCGAGTCATTACAAATTATCGGGTATTATGAGAGCGTTCCTAAACTTTGGGTCTTTCCCGTTATAGCATTGTTATTTATTTTCAGATTCGCCCTTAAAATTCAATATGCCGATTCCGATATTAAAAATAAGATATTTCCCGCTTTTAGTGTGTTTTTTTATGTTGCGATAGTTGTTTTTTCGGCTATCAGTTATTTCAGCGAGTATTATTTTGAGCCGATTCTCGCTCTTTCTCTTGCGTTTTTCGCGGCGTATTTGATTTTAAAGAATATAAACAATTAAACAATTAATTAGCTATATAATTATAAATTGGAGTATGGAATAAATGTTTGGAAAAGAAATAGGTATCGATCTCGGAACGGCCTCAGTGCTGATTTTCGTCAGGGGAAGAGGAATTGTGCTTAAAGAGCCGTCTGTCGTGGCTATTGACAAAAATACCGGGAACGTTTTAAGGGTCGGAGCGGAAGCTCAGGAAATGCTCGGCAGAACACCGGGAAATATTGTCGCTATCAGACCGTTGAGAGACGGAGTTATCTCTGATTATGAGACTACGGAAAAAATGTTAAAATATTTTATTCGTAAAGTTAACGGAAAAACAATTCTTCGCCCGAACGTCATTGTCTGTGTGCCTTCAAGAATAAACGAGGTCGAAGAGAGAGCCGTGAGGGACGCCGCGAGAAACGCGGGAGCTCGTCACGTAGAGCTTATAGAGGAACCTATGGCGGCGGCGATAGGAGCGGGAATCGATATAATGAGGGCGAGAGGCTCGATGGTTATAGATATCGGGGGCGGCACGGCGGACGTCGCGGTTCTGTCTCTCGGGGACGTTGTTATCTCTTCATCAGTGAAAAACGCAGGGGATAAGTTCGACGAGGCCATTGTTAGATATGTAAGGAAAAGATATAATATTCTTATAGGAGAAAGAACGGCGGAAGAAATTAAAATTTCTATCGGCTCTCTTTATCCGAGGCCGGAGAAATTGGCGATGACTGTTCGCGGTCGTTGTATGTCGACCGGTTTACCGAAAGAATTTACCATAACTTCTGACGATACGATAGACGCTCTTATGGAGAACGCGAATAATATTATCGATGCGGTTCATCAGGTTTTGAGCGAGACGCCTCCCGAGCTTATAGGAGACATTTCCGCGGAAGGAATTGTCATGACCGGAGGCGGCGGACTTATTTACGGATTTGATAAACTTATTTCGGAAAAAGTGGGGATTCACGTTTATATTGCCGACGACGCTATTTCATGCGTCGCGAAAGGAACGGGGGCCGCGCTTGAATATTTAGAGGATATTTCCGAAACGAAGGTTAATTCCGTTCAAAAAAGACGCAGATAGTATATTAATTTATATTATTTTTAAACTTTTAAAACTAAAAAATTTTATTTTTTATGTTTTTAGTTGTTGTTATTGTAAGTAATATCGTTCTTTCAATGATTTTATAATGTATTGATTTATAATATATTTTTTTGTAATATTTTATTTAATATTATATTTTCATATTATTGGATATAAAAAAGCTCCGTAA
>CAJFPG010000119.1 GCA_904398665.1 Candidatus Geddesella stercoravicola
AATATATCGAAACAAAAACTCAGACAAATGTTAGATTGCTGCGTCGACGCCGATATTTCCTCCAAAAGCACCGCCGTGTCTCTCGAAGACATAATATATAAACTTATCGCGGAGTGTATATCCAAGTTATGATAAAAATAAAGGAGATTATTATAGTAGAGGGAAAGTACGACGCGATCGCCGTTCGAGGAGTTTGCGACTCCGCCGTCATAGAGACAAGAGGATTTCGGATATTTAAAGATAAGGAACTCAGAACTTGGATAAAAAAGCTCGCGAGGGAAAAAGGAATAATAATTCTCACCGACAGCGATTCGAGCGGATTTAAAATAAGGAATTATATAGAAAGTTTCGTCGATAAAAAATACGTGAAAAACGCTTATATCCCGACGATAAAAGGAAAAGAAAAAAGAAAGGCGAAGCCCTCATCCGAGGGCTTTTTGGGAGTGGAGGGAATTTCGGAAAAAATCCTCTCAGAAACACTTTTACGAGCGGGAGCTTCCGTCGAAAATCACGAAAAAAAACAAGAACTAATCACAAAAGCCGATTTATACTCCGACGGTATATGCGGAAGAGAAAACAGCGTTGAGAAAAAACGAGCTTTTTTGAAAAAAACGGGGCTACCTCTTCGTCTATCAAACACAAAATTAGTGGAAGCGATAAATTTATCGATGACAAAAAACGAATATGAAAAGTTGGTCAAGGAACTTTGAAATTATTGAAAAAACTATTGACATACCTTTTTTAAAGAAATATACTGAATTAGTTGGGAGTCTTTAATCGTCTCTTTTACGCGATTGAATCACTTTATAATAAACCAAAAAAGAAAAAAGTAGTTAGGAGAGGACAGACTGTTTTGATTTGTGAAAAACTGAGAAATATAGCGATAATAGCGCACGTCGACCACGGAAAAACGACCCTTGTCGACGAAATGTTAAAACAGAGCGGCGTTTTTAGAGAAAATCAGATTGTAAACGACAGAGTTATGGATTCAAACGACCTCGAAAGGGAAAGAGGCATTACCATTCTCGCGAAAAATACCGCCGTAGAATATAAGGGTATAAAAATCAACATCGTAGATACTCCCGGTCACGCGGATTTCGGAGGAGAAGTAGAGCGTATTCTAAAAATGGTAGACGGGGTCCTTTTACTCGTAGACGCTTTCGAGGGACCGATGCCTCAAACTCGTTTTGTTTTACAAAGAGCTCTCGAACTCGGACACAAAGTTATTATAGTAATAAATAAAATTGACCGCCCGGACGCCCGTCCGAACGAAGTCGTCGACGAGATTCTCGAATTGCTTTTGGATCTTGACGCGACCGACGAACAGCTCGATTCTCCCGTAATTTTCGCTTCCGCAAGACAAGGAATCGCCGGCCTTACCCCGGAATGCGGCGAAGATCTCAGACCGTTGTTTGACACGATAGTGAACTATATCGATCCTCCCGAGGGAGATCCCGACGCTCCGCTGCAAATGCTCGTATCCTCAATCGACTACAACGACTATGTAGGAAGAATAGCCGTGGGAAGAATAGAAAGAGGAACGATAAAGCAGGGACAAGAGATAATGCTCACCGATTACCACGAAAACAGACCGACGCATAAGGCGAAAGCCGTAAACATATATAAATTCGAGGGACTTACGAGAGTCCCCGTGACAGAGGCTTCAATAGGAGAAATAATCTGCGTCTCCGGCATAGAAGACGTTACGATAGGAGATACTCTTTGCGACGTGTCAACTCCGGAACCGTTACCGTTTGTGAAAATCTCAGATCCGACAATGGAAATGACGTTTATGGTAAACGACAGCCCTTTTGCCGGAAGAGAAGGAAAGTTTGTGACATCTCGAAATCTGAGAGACAGGCTTTACAAAGAACTGTTGAAAGATGTTTCTCTAAGAGTGGAGGACACTGACACAACGGAGGCGTTCCGTGTCTCGGGAAGAGGAGAAATGCATCTCTCAATTCTTATAGAAACAATGAGACGCGAGGGATATGAATTCCAGGTAAGCACGCCAAAAGTGCTTTTTAAAGAAATTGACGGGGTCAAATGCGAGCCTATGGAAAGACTCATCGTAGACGTTCCGGACGAATCGACAGGGGCGGTCATGTCAAAGATGGGCATAAGAAAGGGAGAGCTTCAACACATGTCGAAAATAGGCTCCCGAACAAGGCTTGAATTCTTGGTTCCGGCAAGAGGCCTTTTCGGATATAAAAACGAGTTTCTTACCGATACGAAAGGAGAAGGGGTAATGAACTCGATATTCGACAGCTATCAACCGTATAAAGGAGATATCCCGAGAAGAGCAAACGGCTCTCTTGTCGCATATGAAACGGGAGAGGCAACGACTTACGGAATATTTAATTCTCAGGACTCCGGTCCGATGTTTATAGAACCGCAAACAGAAGTTTACGCCGGAATGATTGTCGGAGAATCGCTCAGAAGCAACGACATAACAGTTAACGTCTGCAAAAAAAAGCATATGACAGCTATCCGCTCTTCGGGCCACGACGATGCTTTGAGACTTGTTCCTCCAAGAAAGCTGAGCCTCGAACAAGCTCTTGAATTTCTTGCTGACGACGAAATTCTCGAAGTTACGCCGAAAAATATTCGTCTCAGGAAAAGGATACTCGACCACTCCATGAGAATGAAAATCCTTATGAGAAACCAATAAACCAATAAAAATAAACCCGCGAAATTCGAGACGGTGTCTTAAAAAATCAACAAGAGAACAAAGCAATTTTTATACCGCGTTTCACGCTTCTTGCGGCACGATTTTTTTGTTTCACCACCTTCTTTTTGCGGGATTTTTTTTTCGATTGCTGAAAAAAATGTAAAAAAAGAACATAATAATATTTTAAGATAAGATAAAAAAATAATACAACAGCGATTACCAAATAAAATAAAAGAAAAGAAAACAATAAATAAAAAAACATATAAAGAGAACTAATAAAACATATAAAGAACTAATAATCAAAGTCAAAATTCTTACGTTCAAAATTTGACAATAATAAAATAGAGTAAATATAATAACCTACAATAAGATTACTAAAACAAAAGAACCTCAATAAAAATAAAATTTTTAAAAACTATTAAAACAAGCTTGGCTTTTCCATTCCCTTTAATTCATAAAAAAATCTCAAAAGTCAAGTGATTATTTATAAAAATTTTTCTTAATTTCTATAGTCGGTGATTTATAATAAAAAATATGACTATCATATGAGAAAAAGCAATAAAAAAGACGTTTGATTCAACAGTTTTGTATCTTTCAGACAGGGCTAGGAGACAAATATCAAAATATTTAAAGAAGAATATATAAAAAATATATAAAAATATATTAAATAAAATATATCGATATAATCGAATATATCAAATATCAAATATTAAAATAATATATTTTTATAGAAAATAATTATAATAAAAAAACGCCGTTTAAGCCGGCGTTTTTTAATTATTAATCGATTTTAAGTCTATATCCCAATTTTATTTTTCAAAAATCATAAAATGTAAAAAATCTAAATACAACCTTATTTTTAATAAAATTATTTAAAAATAATAAATCTTTGAGCCAACCAATTGATTATAAAGAAAAAGATATCTATAACTAATTTAGCGTAATATTTATTTAAAGTAAAATGACCCACAGCAAAACTGAGAGCAGACGTGCTTCCAACAAGAATCAACGCCGCGAGAGCAAAATACTCGACGGCTTTCGCCGCGGCTTTTTCTTTATTTTTGAAAACGAACTTTCTGTTCAGAAAAAAATTCAAGGAAGAGCTCACGACCCTAGCCCCGATATTGGAGAAACTAACGCCGCTTATACCCTTAAAAATTATCGGAAAAGTCACCAAAAAAGAATAAATCCCATAATCAACGGCATAGCAAAATAAAGATGACAATACAAATTTTAAAAGAGTCGCTTTTTCCTTAAAAAAAATACGGATTTTACCAAGAAATCTATTTTTATCGGACATCAATATCTCTCTCAAATCTAATCGATTTTAATTAATTTTTAAGACTTTGGATCGGAGCGGGGATTCTGCCTTTGCGGGCAATAAACTTTTCAGAAGAATAGTCCGAGACTCTCATTACGGGAGCGGCCCCTAAAAGCCCGCCGAATTCAACGCCGTCGCCCACAGTCTTACCGTATGCGGGAATAAGTCTTACAGCCGTAGTCTTACTGTTTACCATTCCTATCGCCATCTCGTCGGCTATTATAGCCGAAACAGTAGATTCGGAAGTATCACCGGGTATCGCTATCATATCAAGCCCGACGGAGCAAACTGCCGTCATGGCCTCAAGCTTAGATAAAGTTAAAGCCCCGCACTCAGCGGCCGAAATCATTCCGGCGTCTTCTGAGACCGGGATAAACGCTCCCGAAAGCCCCCCGACAGAACTGGACGCCATAACCCCGCCTTTTTTAACCGCGTCGTTAAGCAACGCGAGCGCCGCTGTGGTGCCGTGAGTGCCACATTTTTCAAGTCCCATTTCTTCAAGAATATAAGCGACCGAATCTCCTACCGCGGGAGTGGGAGCGAGAGAAAGATCGACAATCCCGAAAGGGACGTCAAGCCGCTTTGACGCTTCGGAAGCGACAAGCTGTCCCATTCGGGTTATCTTAAACGCCGTTTTCTTGATCGTCTCCGCCACCTCGGAAAGATTTCCCTGACAGCTTTCAAGCGCCACTTTAACTACCCCGGGACCGGAAACCCCAACATTTATCGCGGTGTCAGACTCTCCCGTTCCGTGAAAAGCTCCCGCCATAAAAGGATTGTCCTCCGGAACATTACAAAAGACCACAAGCTTGGCGCAGCCTATCGAATTCTCGTGTCGCGTCTCATAGGCAAGTTCCTTTATCTTTCTTCCCATAAGCTCGACAGCGTCCATATTTATTCCCGCCTTAGTGGAAGCCACATTTACCGAGGAACAAACATTTTTAGTCAGAGAAAGAGCCTCCGGAATCGAATTTATCACCGCCATATCTCCATCCGTAAAACCTTTCTGAACAAGCGCCGAAAATCCTCCGATAAAATTTACTCCGCAAGTGTCGGCGGCTTTTTGTAAAGCCATAGCGAAGGGAACGGCGTTTGTCGTTCGGCTCGCCGCCGCGATAAGAGAAATCGGAGTCACTGAAATCCTCTTATGTATTATCGGAATACCGTATTCTTTTTCTATTTCATTTCCGGTCTCTACAAGCTTCTCGGCTTTTTTGCATATTTTATCGTAAATTCTGTCACAGGCTGAGGAAACGTCCGACGCGGCGCAGTCAAATAAAGAAATCCCCATCGTTATCGTGCGAACATCAAGATGTTCCTGTCTTATCATTCGTATAGTTTCTAAAATATCATTGCTACTTATCATAATATCACCCTATATTTTGTGCATAGCGTCGAAAATATCTTCATGCATGACATGAATTTCAAGTCCGCTTTCCTTCCCTTTTTTCACCATCTCATCAACGAAATCCGTAAACTTGACAGTAAGAGAGTCAACTTCCGCTATCATAATCATAACAAATAAATCGTCAAGAACCTTTTGAGTGATATCAACTATATTAGCCCCAAACTCGGCGCAAGCCGTCGAAACTTTCGCCGTAATGCCGACGGCGTCTTTTCCTATAACCGTGATAACTGCTTTCATAGTTTTATCCTTTCCTTTAATTTTTAATTTATAAAATGTTTTTATTGGGAAATTTATAACTAAATTTTAATATTTTTAATATCAATTTCAAAACCGACATTAAATTAAAATGCACATTTACCTTAAACAAAACGACTCTTAAAAACTCTGTATTTTCGAAGCGTTTCGCCTGTTACATCTTCTAACTTTATATATTTTTTCTTATTTTGCCTTTATTGTACGCAGAGTCACTGGCAAATCACTTTAAAACTTTATAAGCTCTGAGGTGATTAAACGCGATAAAAATTTTATTTGATACTTAGATAATTTCATGTCATCATCAACTGTCAGCAACACAGACTAATATTAACAATTTCAGATTTCTATTTAAGAAGCCCCTAACAAACCTTCAACCACGCTCTCTATCTCCTCGTGAGCCTGCGCGGCGCTTTTTTGTCCTTTTATAACAAGATACCACGCCTCGTGAACTCCGTCAATCAGGCTTGACATCTCCAAAAGATTATCGTTGCCGGCATTTTCGAGAGAAGATATATAATTCGAAAAATCAAACTCGTTAAAAAAGTATGTTTCAAGAAGCCTGTCCTTCCAAGTTGTCTCGCTGTCTCCCTCCATTAAAGAGAAAATCCTATCGAGAATCGGGGCGCTGTCCGCGCGCGCCGTAGCGCTCTGAGTCGAAATCCCATAAAAAGTGTCGTTTTTTCCGAAAGACGAGACGCTACCCTCTTCGTTTGAGGGAAAAGAAATCCATCTTAAATCCTCAGCGAGAGACTCCTGAGGAAAAGAATCCGCCAAAGAAAAACCTGTTCTGGCGGAAGACACGAGAAACGCGGTATCTCCGTTCGCGAAACTGTAAATATCCGCATCCGTCCCGGAGACATCAAGAGTCAAGCGATATGTCGATACCATCTGCGTCAGCCACGAAATAACGCTCAGCGTTTTGTTTTTCTCATAGCCGTACGAATAACTTCCGTCTTCGTTCTTTACGGCAGGAGTAAGACCTTCGGAAAACAGGGCGGCGTCAATAAAATCGGGAAACTCAACATTCGGAGTAATAAACGCGTACGTCGGTGAAGAGTCTTTTATTGTGACATCTCTCGCGATTTCTAAAAAATTTTCTCTATTCCATTCCCCGTTTTCCAAAAGGATTTCGGGAGAAAGCGAAGAATATTGAGAGATTATAGAATCATTATAATAAAGCATATAGCTGCAAGTAGGAGCGGAAACCCCGAGGTAAAGAGGGAAAATGCCGTAAGTTTTTCCGTCTAATGACAAAAAGTTTCTTTGAGAAGCCAACCCGAATTTTTCATCGTCAGCCGATATTCCGGGCATATCTTCAAGCGCGGTTAAATAGCCTCCATTCATAAGATTATAAATCGTAGATGCGTTCGACTCTATTAAATCCGCTGTTTCGGAAGCTCCGGAAGCCGACCTGAAAACATTGCTCTCAATCGCGTCCGCGGTTATTTCAAGATTTATAACGCACCCAAGCTCTTCCTCTATTTGAGCATAATGAGTTCTCAGTTTTTCGGAAAGAAGACTGTCTCCCGATATATCGCACAATGATATCATTGAGGAAAGGTCGGACAATATAGTATACTCATATCCTTCCGCTGACGCTTCGTACCCCTCCGGAAGAGTGTCGTCATAAGTATTGGGGTCATAGCTGCATGAAGCGGTAATCAAAAACAAACACGACGTAACAATCAAAGCGATAACTTTTTTCATGGCTGAAACCTCCGATTTACATCAGTATAACATAATTATTCCTTTTTTACAAGAAAGTATTGTAAACTTTTTGAAAATATTGACTTTCAAGCTAAAATGTGATATAATATCTAACGAATCTTTGTAAAAAGAGATAAATTCTTAAAAAATTTACTAATTTTATTTTATTTACTGCCGTCTTTTTTGTATAACATAAAAAGAGATTAAAATAATAATTATTCGAATAAAAAATCTTAGTTGAAATAAAATTAAAAAGGTGTGAAATAAATGAAAAAAATATTACCCGTAGCTCTTGCGGTTCTTATGCTTATTCCAATACTTTGCTCCTGCGGTGCGAAAGAGGAAGAAACAGACCTTTCTTACGAGCAAATGACGCAAATAGACTGGTCTCAGTATATTGATATCGGAGAATACTCCTCTATCGAGCTCGATATGTACCCGGACGTAACAGATGAGGATATTGAGAATGAGATCAACACACTTCTTCTTTCTATGGGAGAAACCGTTGAAGTAACCGACAGGGCCGCGGAGGAAGGCGATACTTTGGACATAGATTTTGTCGGGACTGTCGACGGAGAGGAATTTGAAGGGGGCTCTTACTCGGGATACAGCCTAACTCTCGGTTCCGGAACATTTATCGACGGATTTGAAGAGGGACTTATCGGAGCGGAAACAGACCAAACCGTCACTTTAAATCTTCAATTCCCCGACCCATATCGAAATAATCCGGATTTGGCCGGAAAAGACGTAGTATTTACTGTTACGGTAAATTCAATAACGGAAACAATATACCCTGAGTTTAACGACGCGTTTGTAGCGGAGAACACCGATTATTCAACTGTTGAAGAATACAGAGAGGGAACGTCAAGAGCTCTCGAAGAACAATATCATGAAGACATGGTAACTTATAAATCCTCTTACGCCTATTATAATGTTTATGATAATTCTACCTTTACCGAAACTTATCCGGAAGGACTTATTGAAAAGTTCTATAATCAATATATCGATTACTATACTCAAACAGCGGAAGATTATGACTTAGAACTCTCGGATTATCTTTCCGACTACCTCGGAGCGACGGAAGACGATCTCATAGCGTATGCCGAGGATTGGAGTGAGAATATCTCAAAACAAACGATACTTCTCCTTCGAATAGCCCAGGAAGAAGGTCTTTTTATAACCGATGATGAGACCTATCTAGAAGAGGCGGAGGCATACGCCTCGGAGCAAGGCTTTTCGTCCGTCGAAGAATTGGAAGAAAACGAATCCGTCGACAATATCAAATTGGATATCACAATGACGAGAGTATTAAATTTCATAACCGATAATGTGATAGAAACAGGAACTTACGCCGACGGAAGTATCTCCGACAGTGACTCAACACAATCTCAAACCGATGAAAACGCCTCGGAGTAAAATAAAGAAAAAACCTCTCATCAAAAACATAGAAACATAAAAAATAGAAATAAAACGGTAAAAATATATTGCTCTCAATTATTTTTACCGTTTTTTAATATTAACAATTTTATAGTATAAAAAAACACAAAAGCAACGTGCGAAGCATATGTGAAAAAGATAAAAATCTCCTTAAATTAAACAAAAATTACTTTTATAATCAGACAAAAACAAAGAATCTCTGAATAAAAAAATAAAAATTTACCGTGTAAATTAAGAGAAAAAATATATTTTCTTCTCTTAATTTTTATTTTATTAAGATAAAAATTAAAAATAAATTTTGACATTTTAAATAATTTTTTATAAATGCTCTTGAAAAAAAATAAATTTATGATATAATATCCTCGTTATATAAATTCATGTAGGGGTATAGCTCAGTTGGTAGAGCAGCGGTCTCCAAAACCGCGTGCCGAGGGTTCAAGTCCTTCTGCCCCTGCCAGTGAAAAAC
>CAJFPG010000120.1 GCA_904398665.1 Candidatus Geddesella stercoravicola
ACGGCCGCGTCCCGCAATTGTCGTCAGTCGGCCGAAACTCGTTACTCGTTAAAAGATATCGGAAACAAGTTCCGCCTCCGTCTCATAAACAGGGCGGCAAAGCGACGTAAAATAATTATTTTTATCAAATTTAAAAAACGCTTTTTCAGCGGCCTCATACGTTCTGAATATCCCGCACACCGAAGTACCGCTCCCGCATAAAAAGGAAGTATCGGCGCCCGCCAAAAGCAAATCCTCCTTTATTTTACCGCATTTTGGACATAGAATGAAACCAGCTGTTTCAAGCCCGTTTCCAAAAGACGAAAAACTAAGCCCGCTTTTCTCCGCTTCTCTTGTGAAATTTGTGGAAACAAAAGGCATCTCGTCGAATTTATCATACACTTCTTTCGCCGAAAGACCTTCCTTGGGTTTTATCATTACGAAATATCCGTTGATTTTGCTTTTAAGAGGCGACGTTTTTTCGCCAACGCCGGAAATTTTTCTAAGACCGCCTTTAAGAAAGAACGGAACGTCGCTGCCGAGAGACGCGGCGACAGATACAACCCTTTCGTCTCTTAGTACGTCTATTTTGAAAATTGAGGAAAGCAACCTTATAACCGCGGCGCAATCGCTGCTTCCGCCTCCGAGTCCCGCCATTACCGGTATCTGTTTTTTCAACGATATAATAATCCGCCCATTATCGATTCCGAAAACTTCGCAAAATCTCTCCGCCGCTTTATAACAAAGATTTTCTTTTCTCTCGCAATCGACAAAGGAATCAGGGAAAACGTCGAAAGCGATATCAAAAGGAGACTCCGAGACGTACTCCGCGATAACGCTGTCTTTAAGCGACACCGTTTGCATAATAGATTCAAGATAATGATAACCGTTTTCTTTTACCCCGACCACGTCGAGAGTCAGATTCACTTTGGCGAAAGCGTCCGTTTTTTTTATTATTCTCATATTCGCCTCAAATATCTATAAAAGACACTTTGCGTTTTTCAAAGGAAGAAATCGCCTTAAAACCGGCTTCTTTAAGTAATCCGACGGCATAATCCACCCCAAGGCCGACCCTGTCCTCAACATGAGCGTCGCTCCCTATCGTAATTATTTCTCCGCCCATTTCTCTGTAAATTTTCAGAAAATAAAGTCCGGGGATAACGTCTCCAAAAGCGTCGTAGAGGCTTGAATTATTCACTTCAATGCCTTTTCCGTTTGAAATTAAGAGCTTAAATATCTCTCTTATTTCCGTCTCGTATTTTTTTATGTCAAGCTCCAACCCCTGGCGATATATGTAGCGTAAATGATAATAAAGATGTGACAACACATCGAATCCGTTCCATTTTACCAAATCGTAAAGGTCTTTAAAATACAGCGAGGTCAACTTTTCAATATCCGCAGAACGATAGTCCACATAATAAAAATCTATCCCGCCTTCTATATTGTGAAGAGAACCGAGAACAAAATCCCAATCATAAGCCGAAAGCGCTTTTTGAGCGGCGTCCAAGGCGAAAGTGGCCTGCCCGAGCTCTATTCCCAACCCCACTTTTATCGGGGAAATTTGACGCAAGCTGTCAATAGTTTCAGTATACTTCTTAAAATTAAGAGGAGGCCATATCGGTTTCCCTTCGGGAAGCGCCATATTGAGATTAGCTTCACAATGGTCCGTAAAAATTATATGATTAAGCCCCTTTTCTCTCGCCGCCTCAATAATTTTCTCAGGCTCCGCCTTCGAGTCGGGAGAAAATTTACTGTGAATATGAAAATCCTGTCTGTACACTGTTATTACCTTAATCCTAACCCTAACTTAAAACCTTAGCCCTGAACCGCTCTCAATATTTCTTCCGCCATGTCGCAGTCCTCCCATCTCACGCCGAGATCCTCTCTGCCTATCTGGCCGTAAGAGGCCAATTTTTTATATATCGGCTGTCTTAAATCAAGAAAATCGATTATAGCGGAGGGACACATATCAAAAAGTTTTACCACGGCGGCCGCTATTTTGTCATCAGAATATTTTCCTGTTCCGAAAGTATCAACGAGAACGGACACCGGCTCAGAAACTCCTATGGCGTAAGCAAGCTCAATCTCGCACTTTTTCGCGATTCCCGCCTTTACTATATTTTTCGCTATATATCTCGCCATATAAGCGGCGCTCCTGTCAACTTTTGTCGGATCTTTCCCGGAAAACGCCCCTCCTCCGTGACGAGCGTATCCCCCGTAAGTGTCGACGATTATTTTTCTTCCGGTAAGCCCGCTGTCTCCCTGAGGTCCGCCTACGACAAATTTTCCCGTCGGATTAACTAGGATTTTTGTCTCCCCGTCAATTAAGGTCTCAGGAATCACCGATTTTATAACATGTTCGGTCAACGCTCTTTTTATATCTTCTCTCTCAACGCTTTCCGAATGTTGAGCGGCGATAAGAACGGTATCTATTCTCACCGGTTTATCGTCATCATATTCTACCGTGACCTGCGTTTTGCCGTCAGGTCGCAAAAAATCCAATATTCCGTTTTTCCGAACATCCGCAAGCTTTTTAGCAAGAAGATGAGCATAATAAATAGGCATCGGCATCAATGTAGAAGTCTCGTCGCAAGCGTACCCAAACATCATTCCCTGATCTCCCGCCCCGTCGCGGTCCACTCCCATCGCTATATCCGGAGACTGCTCGTCTATCGCGGTAAGAACGGAACAAGTATCGCAATCAAATCCGAATTTTGCCCTATCGTAACCGATTTCTCGAATAACCTCTCTTGCAGTCTTGGGAATATCGACGTAACAATCTGTCGTAATTTCCCCCATCACAAGAGCCATCCCCGTGGTAACGATTGTCTCGCAAGCGACTCTGGCGGTGGGGTCTTGTCTCAAAATATTATCAAGCACAGCGTCTGAAATCTGATCGCAAACCTTATCCGGATGCCCCTCGGTAACAGACTCTGACGTAAAAAACTTTCTCATAAAAATCTCCTTCTACCCATATGACAAAAGAATCCCGAAAATAAAGAAAAAAAACAAACAACGCCGTACGAGATATCATTTTGCCAAATAAATACAAATATGTTATACATATTAAGTATACCATAATTAAACAATATTGTAAAGAAGTATAGATAAAAATTAAATTAAAATTAGAATTAAATTAAAATTTAAAAATTCCAATTAACAATCTTCAAGTTCACCAACTTGCCCAAACTTTGATTTCTTGCGACGCTTCTACTCAAAAAAAATCAGACCAAAAGATTCAAAAGAAAAAAAACAAATATTATTAAATATTCTTAAAAATAAAAGACTCTAAAACAAACATACGATATAAGATTGACAATATACAGAAGAAATATGAGGCAAGAACAAAAAAAATAAGAACAAAATAAAAAGGCGAAAATAAACAAGAAAGAAAGAAAAAGAAAACAACATAAAAAGACAGCGACAGACAAAAAAGAAAACTTGATTAAGCGCTAAATAATTAAAGACAATAAAATAATATATAAAATAATATATATAATCAAGAAACAAATAATCAATCAAATAAAAAAATAAAAGTTTCGAACAAATCCGAAACTTTTTCATACAAACAGATAACAATCTTAACAATTCTCAAAGACAAACGGAGATTCAAAGAACCCTCGGTACAAATATGGCTACAGAAAAATAAAAAAATATTAAAAGTACCAAATATAAACAAAAGTTCAAAAAATATTTTTAAATCACATTAAAATACTATTTTAAAAAATCAGGGATTTCGCCGCAAAACAGACCTCGTTTTTCCGCGAAAACCCTACGAACCTTTTTAAGACGAGAAAAAACCGTTCGCTCTGAAACGCCCTCCGCGAGAGCCGAAAAACGGACTCTGGAAGTAACTTCATTGGATTTCAAAGGTTTTTTCGGGAGAAAAAAATATATATCCTCTATATTACTTAAAATTTCCGGAAAATTTGAAAAAAAAGAAATAGTTTCTCTCACCGCTTTTATATCTAAAAGCAAGGGCCGGTACTTCTCAGTAAGAAACCTCGCCTTTTGAGGATTTTTCTCAAAAGAAATAAATTTTTCATAAATTTTTTTCTCAAGCTCTCGCTCATCCGGTTTTCCAAGCGCGGCGTACAGTCTTAAAGCCGACGTGGCGTAACTTCTCAAAGGATCGCTTTTCATTTTTTATTCCCCCCAGAATTCCTATAATTGATACTATAATTGATTTATTACAAAATTTAAAATGTCAAAACTAAAAAGAAACAAAAAATTAAAAACAAATCGATTTAATTTTTTCACTTTGTGATGTTTTGTGAGCAACACGGCCGCCTATTGTCTAATTAATTATAGCATATATTTAAAATTTTATCAATAAGAAATAAAAAATCTGAAAGAAATACAAGACCTAATTTTTATTTCTATTTTTATTAAAAAATTTTATATAATACTTTTCTTCATATAATACTTTCGCTTTCTCCTCTATTTACACTATTACACTATAAAAATCCAAAT
>CAJFPG010000121.1 GCA_904398665.1 Candidatus Geddesella stercoravicola
CAATATAGCCAAGATTTAAAAGGATGTTTTTACAATGAGACTTGACGCTTATCTCTCTTCCGCCTTAAACGACAGTCGAAAATACGTTAGAAATTATATAAAACAAAAAAGAGTTACTCTTTCTGGGAGAGTGGCTCTTTCCGCCGCTGAGAAAACTGACGGAAAAGAGGTTTTTTTAGATGGGAAGAAACTTGAGTCCCGTGGGAAAATCTATTTACTTATGAATAAGCCGAGAGGATATGTCTCTACGACAGAGAATATACCTGAAAGCGTAATGTCTCTTGTTCCTTCTGAGTTCCGTGTTAAGGGGCTCGCTCCCGCTGGTAGATTGGATAAAGATAGTGAGGGATTACTGATTCTTACCGATGACGGTAATTTCGCTCATGAGATTATATCTCCCTCGCGACATATGGAGAAGGTTTATTTTGTTGTGGGGGCTAAATCTTTTTCTGAGTCCGACGTAGAGGCTTTTGCGAAAGGACTGACTCTTAAAGACGGGTTTAAATGTTTGCCGTCAAGACTTGAAATATCGAGGAATAAAAATGAGGCTTTTGTGACTCTCTTCGAGGGGAAATATCATCAGGTCCGGAGAATGGCCGCGGCGGTCGGCAACCATGTCGAGAGGCTTGTTCGTCTCAGAGTAGGACCTTATTTGTTAGATGGAATAAAAGAGGGAGAAGTGAAGCGTTTTTTCCCGGGAGACGTCAAACAGATAAAAAAATACGATGAAAAAGAGATTTAATAAATTTAATTGAGGAATATTTGAGGAATTGAATGAAAAGCATTATTAATAATGAGTTTAATATACGCGTATTTGGCCAAACTGAAAAAAATAAAACCGAGTATATAATAAATACCGGCTAAATAAATATACAAATAATGGATAAAACAAATAAAGTCAACGATAACTATGAATTAAGAAAATAGGTACGCTGAGAAGCGAGTAAAGAAAAAACAGAAAGGATAAAAATAAATAAAATTATAAATATCGAAAAAAAACGGATAAGGAGAAGCTAAGCTAAATAAAAGATATACATATTAACGCGGCGAATGATTATTCTCACTCTTAAAATTAATGTATATAAAAAATATATAATTAATACAAAATACAATCATATATGGGAAAAGGAGGAAAAAATGGCTGATATTAGCTTATCTCCGCCGTATTACGGAGGAGAATATTCTCCGGAGCTTACCGGGCTTTCGGAAATTGATTTTGATATCGCTATGATGGAGAAATCCGGTTTTAACGTTGTAAGAATAGGAAACGGCTGTTGGAATATCATAGAAAGAAGCAAAGGCCTTTTTGATTTTTCTTTTTATCATGCGATATTAAAAAAATTATCTAAAAAAAATATCGGAGTAATTTTTTCTCTTCCGATTTTTTTCCCTCCTATCTGGCTTTGGGCAGAAATAGGAAAACGCGGCAGAGAAAAGGCGATTTGTCTTTCGGATATTGAGTATATAAATTTTTCTTTTTACATGGTTAAAAAAGTTATAGAGGCTTTTGACGGATATAATAATATTCTTTATTGGGAAACAGCCTTCCCTGAGTCCGACGATTGTTTTTGCGAGGAATGCAGAAAGAAATTTGCCTCTTTTTTATCCAATAAATATAAGGGAAGTATCGAACGATTAAATTTTACTTTAAATAATTCCGCGGAAGACGTTGTTTATTCTTCTTTTGAGGAACTGAGCGAAGATGAGAGAGGTCTTCGGTTGAATCCTCATTTACTGATTGAGTGGCGAAAGTTTCGAGCCGAAGAATCGAGAGCTTTTCTTAAAACTTTGAAAGGGATTATAAAAGAAAACAGCAAAAAACCGTTCGGAGCCTCATTTTTTTACGACACACAGAATCTTGATAAATTTGTGTCTGAGGTCGATATCCCTTCCGTTTCTTATGATTATTGCAAGAGAGATAAATATTTTTCTTTTTTTATGAGTTATTTTTCAACTTTAAAGCTTAAAAGATATTTTTCTTGTCCGGCATTTGATAGTTGTAAAGATTATCCTATTGAAAGAAAAGAGAAAAATTATCATAGATTTAGAATTTTTTTTCCGTATTTAACGGGGGCGCAAGGAAATATTTATTGGTTTTTTAGAAATCATCATTGCGGCTCAAAAACAGAATGCGACGCTCTTTTATCTTCGGAGGGCAGGCCGACGATTCATTGCGAGGAGGCTTTTAGAGCTGGAAAGGATCTCGAAAAAGCGGCGGATTTTTTGAATAATACGAGAGCGTTTCCTTCCGCGGCTCTTCTTTATTCCTCGTTTTCTAAATATTTTTTTAAAATTCAACGAAATTTTATGATTTCCGATTATGATTCGCTTATTGTCGAGAATTTTTATGAGCCTATTAAAAGAAAAGGTATAGAGCTTGATATTATAGGCGGGAATTCCGATTTGTCCGGCTATAAAATACTTTTTACTCCGATGGCGGTGTCTTTGGAGGATAGTTTGAGCGTTAAAAAAATTGAGAATTGGGTTAGAGAAGGCGGAATTTGGATTTGCGGTCCGCTCAGTGACATCAGGGATTCGGATGGAATAAAATATAAGAGAAGTCCGTTCGGAAGTATCGAGAGCCTTACAAACGCTTATCTTTATCACAGAGTATACAGCCGTAAGCCGATGAATGCTGTATGGTCCGATGGGAAATCGTTCGACGGGTTTTTGTGGTATGATATTTTTGAGCCCTCTGATAACGATCTTGTTGTTATGTCGGACGAATATAAAGAATTTTCAGGTAAATCTCTTGTTAGGATATCTTCTCTCGGCAAAGGAAAAATTATTCTTCTCGGGACTTTCCCGTCTTTTTCTGATATGGAAAAAATCGTTGATGTCGCTCTTTCTTTTGTTAAAATATCGCGATTAAGATGCAGCGAAAACGTTTGGTTTTCGTCACGAAGAGGATATGACGATTTTGGTAGAGAGTATAAGGGTTTAGTCCTTGCCGAATATAAAGGTAAGGATGGAAGCGTGAGACTTCAAAACGCATATCTTGATCTGTTTTCGGGGAAAATGTTAAAAGGAATTATCAAAATCGAGCCTTACGGAGTTTATGTTTTGGAGGAGGTCTCGGAGAAATGAACCCGAGCGATATAATAATTTTAATAATCGTGTTTGTTTTTCTCGCGGCGGCGGCAATATGGTATTTTATCCGAAAGAGAAAAGGACGACATTCTTGCGGGGGTTGTTGTTCGTCCTGTCCGTTCGCGTCGGATAATTGCAAAGAAAGGAAAATAGAAGAAACTTCAAAAAATAATCGAAACAAAAAATAGCTTCTATATATTTTTTGTTTCAATATAAAAACGGGAGTCCTTTATTCGTATACTTATTTAAAACGACATAAACAATACCGTGGACTTAAATATCGATAAAGTAAAAAAATATCCTCTGATAACGTTCGGAGGATATTTTTATTTTATCTGCGGTAAATTTATTTTTGTTAAACAGTCTATCAACTCGTCAATATCGACGTATTTGTAAATTATAGGTTTATAAGATATGGATGGTTTTACTCTTTTTGATAATAAAAAAATTTTTGATAATAAAAAAAATAATAAACGCTTCTTGTCAAAAAGCGTTTTATGTTTTAATCTTTAATAAATTTTTCATTCATCATTGTTTCCAAGACTTGAAATAGAGAGCGAAAGTTATTTGAATTTGAGCGATTTTCTCAGTATTAAGAATAATTTATATTTTATATAAAAAACATATAAAACATATATAAAATATATAAAAATCGCGGAATGTCAGTTCTTTCTGGTTAATACGGTTTGTATTGTTTATATATCGTATTCTGTTAAGTTGTCGTTATCTTTTTTTTATGAGAGAAAGAGTTCAAGGAGCAGCACTGTTGTACAGCAAGCCGCGGCGACAATAAAGAGATTCGCCCCGAAAAACGCCAAAACGATTCCGATAATAAGAGCCGCCGCGCCCGCGACCGGCGATTGAGTCGCCTCGATGATAGCAGGAAATGTCATTACCGAAAGAGTTACGTAGGGGACATAGAAAAGAAATGATTTCAGAAAAGTATTTTTGATTTTTCTCCGTATGAGAGTGAGAGGAAGAACTCTAATAGCATATGTTACCGCCGCCATAATCCCGATATAAATATATATGTTATTTGACATCTTTCTCTCTCCTTTTTTTAGTTTTTTTCTTTTATGTTTTTCCCCGTACTTTGTGTTTTTTCCCATTTTTTATTTTGTTTATTTGTTTTTCTTTGTTCTTTTTTCTTTGTTCTTTTTTATTTTTTCTTTTTCCATCCCCATCCCCTTCTCTATATTTCTTCCTTCCCTGTTCGTTTTTTTATCCGTTGTTTATTTCCTATGTCTTTTGTTATATTCGGTTATTTTTTTTTATTTTTCCCCTTTTTCTTCCTCCGCAATCTCTTCTTTAATCGGGAAACAGAGCGCCGCTGCCGAAGAGATGACGACAGTGAGGATAATTGTTCTGGTTCCGTTTTGGAGGTCTGAGATTAAAGGAAGAATTGAGGAGGCGAGACTTATGGCGAAAGAAAGAGCCACAAGGCCCGCTAGAATTTTATTTTTTCTCGCGGGAGGGATTATAACAGAGAGGAACATTCCGTATAGGGCTACGCTCAACGCGCTGACCGCTCGTGAGGGAAGTAGATTTCCGGCGATGATTCCGAGCGACGTCCCTGTCGCCCAGCAAGGAGCGGCTATCGTTACGGCCCCATAAGTATAATATGGATTTATATATCCTCTTTTCGCTATCGTAATCCCAAAAATTTCATCAGCCAAATCGTATCCCAGCAGCAGCCTGTGCCTAAGAGGGGTTTCGGGCGAGAGTCTTTGACTCAGAGCGCAACCCATCAAAAAATATCTGGCGTTTGTTATCAACGTAATGACGGCGACTTCAAAATATGGAGCGTTTGCCGATATAAGAACAAACGCCGCATATTCTCCGGCGGAAGCGTTATTCAAAAGACTTGCCAAAAAGCCCTGAAATGCGGAGAGCCCTGCTTGTCTCGCCGCGATACCGAGAGAAAAAGAAACCGCAAAATAGCCCAAAGCTATTGGAAATCCGTCTCGAAGTCCCGATAAAAAGGCTTTTTTATTATTTTCAATTCTATAAGTCGAGTGGCTAGTTTTTTCCTTTTTCATTTTTCTTCTTCTGAAATCCTTTTTTATTTTTCCGTGCTTGAAATTATGTTGTATGTATGAATATCGATCGGATAAAGAGTTTCGATTTTATAAAATCATTAAGGAAGGAGGAGAGGGAGGGTAGGGGAAAAAAGGTTTTGAAAAAAGTTTTGACTTTCAAGTTTCACGGTTTTTTCAATACGGAAGGTTACGAAAATATTGTAAGAAATATAGTTTTCTGTTTTTTTAAGTCGTTTTCACGGGTTATAAGTCATTTGCAAAATTCCGGAGGCTTGCGTTCTTTTTTTAATTTTATTTTATATGAAAGGTATAAATTAAGCGGTAATAAATTAAAAAGTCAATAAAAATTTTTCCCCTCTGCTCGAATTTCAATAACAGGGAAAAATTTTTATTTTGTTTCTTATTTTACAACTTTAATATTTTTTGTGGGGTTTATAAATGCTCGCTGAGAAAATTTAATTAATTTTTTATGAGTCTGCGGTGATTATACCTCCGCCTAATAAGATATCTCCATCATAAAAAACGGCCGCTTGTCCCGGGGTAATCGCTTTTTGCTCTTCGATAAATTCAGCTTCCGCCGTTTTCTCGTCTATCGGAAAGAGTATCGCGTCTTTTTCTTTTTGTTTATATCTTGTTTTCACTTTAAGCTTTATGGGGGACATAAGGGTTTCAAACGGCATGAAATTTAAATCTCTTATTTTAAAACGTTTTGAATACAGCTCTTCTTCTCGTCCGAGAACGATTGAGTTTTGCTCGATATTTTTTCTCAGTACGTAATACGGCGTTTCTGCCGCGATTCCGAGTCCTTTTCTTTGTCCTACCGTATATCCTATAATTCCGTTATGAGTGCCGAGCAGCTTTCCGTCGGAAGAAACAAACGGGCCTTTTTCAAATTTTTTGCCCGTATATTTTTCAATAAAACCGACATAATTTCCATCCGGAATAAAACAAATATCCTGACTGTCTTTTTTATCAAATACCGGGAGTTTCGCTTCTTTTGCGATTTCGCGTATTTCTTCTTTTGAATATTTCCCGAGAGGAAATATAGTTTTAGACAGAGTTTCCTGTTTAAGTCCGTATAATACGTAGCTTTGATCTTTTTTTTCGTCTTTCCCTTTTTTTATGTAATATCTTTGGCTTCCCGCGTCAAATCCTATATCGGCGTAATGACCGGTAGCCAAGAATGCGTTTTTTTCAGTTTTTGTTTCTTCGAGAAGCTTTTCGAATTTTATCGTTTTGTTGCAAACAACGCAAGGATTAGGCGTTTCCCCGTTGATATATGAGTTTATAAAATAGTCTATGACATTTTTTTTGAATTCTTCTCTGTAATATGAAATTTTATAAGTGATATTTAGGATATCGCAGATTTTTTTTACGTCATCAATATGTTCTTTCCGAATTGAATCGTCGCCGTTTTGGTCGACGTCTTTTTTTTCGTATAAATCGAGAAAAATTCCTTGAACCTGGAATCCCTTTTCTTTTAGGATAAAAGCCGCGGCGGCGCTGTCGACACCTCCGCTCATTCCGACAATAACAGTTTTTTCCATGTATCCTCCGTTTTTTAGATATTTCTTTTTATTTTTTACATAAATATTATTTCACAGATAGATTTTCGAACTTTATTATGTTTATTAGGTTTTATTGTTTATATGTTTGCTTCTGGTTAAAATTGATATTTTTTGTAAAGTTCATCTAAGAAATTAATGATTTTTAGATTTTTATATATTTTATCTTGTTTAGAAAGCATAATTTATAATTAGAAGCATAATTTATAATTTGAATATTTTAGATATTCATAAACAATATTGAAAATTTTAAGTTTTTCGCGTCATTATAAAACATATTTTTTATGTTTTTATCCTCTTTCTCCGCCGGTATTAAATATACCTTTTTCTTTTTGCTTTTGCTAAGCGAGATAAACTTTGTTAATTTAATTTTACATTTTAATTCTTTGCTGTTTTTTATTAAAAGATTTTTATTAAAAGATTTTTGTATATAGAATATATAGAATTTTGGATAAAAACTTTTTTATATTTACGGCTTTTACAAAAGATTTTTTGTTAAAAAAATCTTTTTTTTTATTGGGAAAATTCTTTTTTGAAATTTAAATGGATTTGTTTTTTTATTCGTATATCTGAGTAATTATATTATTTTTCTCCTTTTTTGTCAATACTTTCCGAAATTGAGACGTTTCGCGTATAAAATTTGCCTGTTTAGTAAAAAATAGAGAAAACAATTGATTTATTTGAAAACGGGAGTGACTTTTATATGTATATAAAGAAAAGATGGTTGATAACCTCGATATCTTTTGTCGTCGGGGGTCTTCTTGTGCTTATGGGCTTTGTTATATCCTTTTATTGCTCGGGGGAAAATTATAAAACTACAATGAGTTATCCTCAGAAAGAGAATATCATATCTTTGGCGGAGTCTCTTGAACAAATCGATTATTCTTTGAAAAAAGGAAGTTACGCGACGACGCCTTATCAGGCCGTTATCCTTGCCGCGAACGTTCTTCTTGAGACAGGCAGCGCTAAGGAAGATTTGCAGCATCTTCCGATATACGATCTTGCTCTTGAAAAAACCGCTAAATATCTTTCTCAGACCGGCGAGTTCGTATTTAAACTCGCGGAAAAAGGAATTAGAGGCGAAAGTATTACAGAGGACGATCAAAATTCTTTGAGACAGCTTTCTGAAAAAGCTACCGAACTTGCAAGTGAGCTTAGAAATTTCAGCGTGGAAGTTTCTTCTGAAAATTATGATTATGATACTCTCGCGGAAATGTTGAAATCTCAATCCGATAAAAATGACGCGGTTCCCGTTATGGCCGGGGCTGCTGGGGAAACGTCCGCAGAGAATGGAGGCAACGTCTTTGAGCGGATAGAAGCTTCCTTCGAGGATTTTTCTCCTATTTATTATGATGGTAGATTTTCGGACGTAATTGAGAGAGAGCCGGATGAGTTCTGGAACGACAAAGAAATAGTGACGAAAGAAAAAGCTCTCGATATCGCCGCATATGTGATGGATGTATCTTTGGAAAGCGTAAAGTTTGAGGGAGAGACGGTTCAGGACGACTTTGAATGCTATCGCTTCTCGGCTCAGAACGGGGATAAAGAGATTTGTATAATAAAACAAGGCGGATATCTTTATAGTTACAATAATAATATAGATATAGGAGACGCTGTAAAGTCCGAAGACGAGGCGGTCGCGATAGCGGAGAAGTTTCTCAAAAAAATCGGACTTGACGGAATGTCGGTATACGGCAGAGTCTATAATGGCAATATAATGCTTTTGACTTTTGTCTCGGAAAAAAACGGCGTTTTAATATATCCCGAGAAAATTACGGTCGGCGTGGCCCTTGACAAAGGGGAGATAGTTTCCTTTAACGGAAGCGATTATTGGACAAACTTGAAATTGAATAGAACTTTCACTTCTTCTATTTCTCAGGATGAGGCGGCAAAATCAGTCAGTCCGGAACTGTTGGTAAAGAACGTAAATAAAGTATTTATGATTTCAGACGGAGGAAACGAGTATCCGTGCTACGAGTTCGTCACTGAGAGCGAGAGAGACGGTCAAGTCAGGGTATATATCAATTCCGAAACCGGGGTTGAGGAGACGATAATATTGGTTTCGGAGACCGACGAGGGAACGTTCTTTTATTGATATTTAATTATAATTGCTGTTCTCTTCTTTGTTAAATAGTTAAATTTTTCAAAAATTGCAAGAAGTCCGAATAAAAAATCTATTTCCGAGTATAGGTCTTTATTGTTAGACGCGATTTTTAACTCTATTTTTCATTTATATATTTATATATAA
>CAJFPG010000122.1 GCA_904398665.1 Candidatus Geddesella stercoravicola
CACGTTGACTCCGAAAATCGGTGATAAAAAACGGCAAAAAAAGGAAAATAATATTTTTATACGAAAATATTAAATATTAAAGTTAAACAAGTCGTTTTTTTAACTCTGACAAAGTTGTTTCATAAGCGAGATACTGATACGAAGAAAGAGTAAAATCTTCTTCCGAATCAGTTATGTTTTTACAGAGTTTATTGAGAAAAAACGGATTTTTAACTAAAACAGGCCCTATCATTTGCGTTCCGTAAAAATTCATATAACGAATACCGTCAAACGCCGATTTTTTATCATTGCCGAGAGATGAGTTTAACAGAAATTCGCAGAAAGGATTTTTAACGCCTGTATATAACGAAGATGTGTTTACATAGCCTACCAATTGAGAAGAAATATCATTGTCACAAGATGTCAAAACATCTCCGGAAAAACGCTTGTCATCAAAAAGTTCTGTCGTATAATCGAAAATTCCGGACGAGGCAGACTCTTCATCTCTCCTTTTTATAACTTTTCCGAATAACGCCATTGAATTTCCTGTCGCAAGCCAATACTTTCCTTCCTCAATAGACCGTCTGATTAAATCTCCGTATGAAAAAATCCGTCTGTTTGCCTCAATTATATTATCCTCGGTTCCCGAACCCACATAGATAAAGTCAAATTCGGAAAAAGTTTCCGGAAATTCGTTTTCATATTCGGTCATATCAATCGAATAACCCGCATCTGAAAGAGCTTTTTTTAAAATTACGACATTTCCGTATTCCCCGTAAAGAGAAAGCAGTTTAGGAAAAAGATGTAATATTCTGATATTCTTCATATATTCACCTATTTAGCTATTTTGCGGTGGGAGTTTGAACTTCAACGCGACTGTACAGTTTATCCTTATCCGAAAAACAAGTAATCGCGAACAAACGCAAATCCGTCGGGAATTTAATCATTTCGGCCATTTTATCAAGATCGGGTTCTACCGAAATCTCTATTTCTGGCAAATTTATAACCTCAAATCTGACCGCGAGATCATAAGCGTATTTACCGCAAAGAAATATCTTTTTTACGTTTGATTCTTCAAGCTTTTCAAACGATATATCCCATAGCCAACTTGTTTCCGCGGTATAATATTTTCTGCTGACGGCGTCCACCATAATCAATAACTCAGAATTTTCTTTAACGGAAGCAACATATTCAAGACTCTGATTATAAGATGTTGAATTCTCATGTTTCGACGTTATTAAAATTCCCTCATTATCTCCCGCCCTGAATCTGACGACACGTCCGTTTTTCATAATAAAATCATTCAATGAACGAGAAATAAGCTCCTCGTCTACCCCTATAACAGAACATGCCGCGAAAGCGGAACAAAGATTATACACGTTATATCTACTAGCAAATTCAAGACCTATCTCTTTTCCGTTTATGACAATCTTATTATTATCAAGATCCATTCCGTCGACTAAAAAATCAATTTTCGGTCGCTTATAACCGCAATTATCGCAACAATAGTCTCCTAAATGAGAATAATGGAAAAAAGAATATGTCAATTTTTTCTTACAAACGGGACAATAATAACAATCATTATAAACGGCGTCAGTCTCTTTTCGGGAATATTTATTTTCCGCCATTCCGAAATAATATACGTTAGGCCGACCAAGACCGAATCTTCTTATTATAGGATCGTCGCCGTTCAAAATCAAAGTAGCTTCCGGAATAAGACTTATCGCGTCGTTTATTATATTGTATATCCAAAAAGGATGAGCGTTTCTCGTCAATTGATCTCTATATAGATTAGTTATGACAAAATGCGTCGGTTTTATATATTTAAAAGTATATCTGGCATATCTTTCGTCGCTTTCCATAACTACCGCGTCGCCTTTTACCCTTCCCGATAAAGTGGAGTTTTTTATAAGAAGAGTCGCTATGCCTTCTATCTGATTGCTCCCCTCTTTATTCCATACTACGGTTTTATTCGAATCGGAAATTATCTTCGCTATCATTTCAACCGTAGATGTTTTACCGTTAGAACCTGTAACGGCTATTATATTTTCGGGCAAAACAAGTTCGGACAGTATTTCGGGTCTTATTTTAAGAGCGACGGCCCCGGGAAAGCTTGTTCCTTTATTTAAACATTTTCCAATAAACGCCAAAAGTTTGCATATTAAAACAGTTAAAATTCTCATTTGTCATCCTACTTAAAATTAAAGA
>CAJFPG010000123.1 GCA_904398665.1 Candidatus Geddesella stercoravicola
AAAAATAAAAAGTATGAGAAAAAGAAATAAGCTAAAAGAATACATTATCAAACGAAATTAAAAGAAAGGATATAAAGTATGAACTTACATCAAACAGACCCCGATTTTTCCGAACGATTCGAATATTTCGCTTTTGACGAAGTCCCACACGAGAAAGCTCAACAGTTGGACGACATAACTCGATATATTGTAATTTTAGCCGCCTTAATCGGCTGCGGGGCACAAGAAGCATATAAAGAAATTTTTGAAAAAGCCATAAGCGAGGGATTTTCTCCTATAATGGCAAAAGAAATCGTTTATCAGGCGACCGACTACTTAGGATACGGTAAAATGCTTCCGTTTTTAAACATTACTAATGAAATTTTAATACAAAACGGCGTTTCCCTTCCCTTAGAAAATCAAGCCGTAACAACCATTGATAATAGGCTTGAAAAAGGAATCGAGGCTCAGGTGAAAATTTTTGGCGAAGGCATGAGGGAAGCATGGAAATCCGGCCATATCAATCGATGGCTCGCCGAAAACTGTTTCGGGGATTATTATACTCGCAGAGGACTTACTCTCGCGCAGCGAGAACTTATAACATTTTGTTTTCTTATGTCGCAAGGAGGATGTGAGCCTCAGCTTATCGCTCACGCAAAAGGCAACATAAATATGGGACACGACAAAAACTTTCTTATAAAAGCGGTTTCTCAATGTCTCCCTTATATAGGATATCCCCGTAGTTTAAACGCGTTAACGTGTATCAACAAAGCTTCTGAAAGTTAATTGGTTTTGTATATAAAATAATATAGAGAATTATAAATTACAATAATCCTAAAACAAAAGATAAATCATTAGTTACAAATTAAAGAGGGCAAAAAAATGCGAAAAACGATAATAACGACTCTTTGCGTTTTTATATGTTTTATTCTCGTCGCTTGTTCCGAATTCAATACGAATGAAATGATTGACAATAATCATTTTCAAACGGAAACTCAAACACAAGTTGAAAATCATATAGAAGAGGAAACAGATAATACGAGTGAAAATAATCCAACTACACAAACACAAACAACAGAGCCCTCAAACGATATCCCCGACATAAATACGGACGAAACTCAGGAAGGAAATATGAAAATAAAATTAATAATCGAAGATAAAGAAATAGAAATCGCTCTATATAATACTCCGGCAGCAAACTCTTTATATGAAATTCTTCCGCTTAATTTAACGTTTGAGGACTTCAATAACACAGAAAAAATCAGTTATCTTACCGAAAATTTGACGACTGAGGGAGAGCCCGACGGTTACGAGCCTAAAATCGGAGATTTCTGTCTTTATGCCCCATGGGGCAATCTTTCGATTTTTTATGAAAATTTTCAATATTCACCTTCCCTGATATTGTTAGGACATATAGACTCAAATTCAGATATTGAAATGATAAAGACGATAAATTCTGATTTTCTCGCAAGACTCGAAAAATCAGAGTAAAAGAATTTGTACGCTTATAAATTTTTCTATTAAAAAGGGATATATTTAAATAAAATATATCCCTTTTTAATAACCGATTTTAACTATACGATATTTCTCCATATTACCAATTTCCCGCCGAACAAAAAAGCTGAAAAAATTATAGTCCGATTTTCAATATACTGGGCATAATTATATTGAGCGTTTCTTATGCAATTATTATAAATAAGTATGCCAGTTTTTTTAAATCTGAAAATCTCGCGAACTTTAAATTATGCCGCCGTTATGCCTACGCATATTATCATCTATACGCTACGCGTGTTGTTGACATCGGATAGAATTAAGCTATGAATTTTTAACAATAACCTACTTATATTTCATAATATCGGGGCATGACAGGCGAACGATATAATTCAATACCGTAAACATTTATAATTTATGGAATAATTATAGAAATATTTATTTTTATGATTTTACGCTCAATAAATTAAGAATATATTCATATGGAAAACAAACGTTTTTAATAGCGATAACGACGATGTTTGTTATTTGAAACATCGTAAAAATGTAAATCCAAAGGTTACCCAAATATGGATTTTTAGCTATAAACAATCTTCTCGACGACCCACGAGAAATATCCTGCTTCATAAAAAAACACTCTCCAAGCTTATTCGATAATTTTACCGTCCACACGTCATTTCTTGCCGCCATATTCCACGTTCAGGGTTTTATCTTTTAAAACAGATAAAACCCTTTTGTCCTTTCTATAAAAACTTCTGTAATTGGCAATGCCTCGTATTAATATAAACCGATATTTTTAATTTCGTAAATATTGACGACGAAATTATTTAAACAAATTCTTCCGTCAACTCCAATAACGATTTTGTTAAAAATAAACTCTTTTGAGCGTGAGCGAGT
The DNA here is from genome assembly GCA_904398665.1 of Candidatus Geddesella stercoravicola. Classification (GTDB taxonomy): domain Bacteria; phylum Bacillota; class Clostridia; order Oscillospirales; family UBA644; genus Geddesella; species Geddesella stercoravicola. Next base: position 2,368 of record CAJFPG010000123.1, read on the forward strand.
TTAGAGATATTTAAGATATCATATATGGAATTATTGATTCCGTCAATATCATTTTCCTTCTGAGCTTCATTTTGTTTCGGTTTCAAAAACAGTATCGGTATTATCCGTATCGCTGTATTATTCTCTAAGACAAAAC
>CAJFPG010000124.1 GCA_904398665.1 Candidatus Geddesella stercoravicola
ACAGAATGCTGGGATGCCTTTCGTCCTTTACAAAAAAATATATAAAAGGCGATATCATAGACAATTTCAACTTTGACAGCGAGCTTGCCGGATATGTCATTCACGGACGCTGCGATTTGCAAAAAACTGACAGAAACGGGAACGTAACCGTAATAGAAACTTACGAACAAAACGATATTTTCAGCAGACATCTGTCTTTTTCGGACCTGTCGGAAGACAGTTTTGTTGTAACGGCGACTCAAAATTGCGAGATATTATTTTTCGATGATAAAAAACTGCTTTCTCCCTGCGGAAACTGTTGCCGCAGCCATATAGTAATGATGAATAATATTTTATCGTCGGTTCTCCATCGTTCTGAACGAATGGCAATAAAAATAGAACTTCTAAGCAAAAAAAACACCAGGGACAAGATTCTCGGTTATTTTGAGCTTTTATCTCAAAAACAACAATCAAAAGAAATAAAACTTCCGGTAACCATCGCGGAAATGGCAAACTATCTCTGTGTCAACAGAAGCGCTATGACAAGGGAAATAAAAAAACTAAAAGATGAAAACATTATCGACATAAACAGAAAAACCGTAAAGCTAAAAAATTAAGAGGGAAAGGAAATAAACAATGAGAAATTTCATTTCAAAATTATTTATAATCGTATTTTGCGTAATATTTACGCTATTAACCGCTTCATGTTCTTTCAATTCGGAAAAAACCTATTCCTTCGATAATTTTTCCGTAACTCTTCCAAATGATTTTTCGGAGGTCACGGATTACGGCTACGATTATTATCTTCAAAACTCTGACTGTATAATCGCCGTGACAGAAGAAACTTTTAACTCTCTTTCAGACACGGGACTGACGTCAGAATCCTCGACAATGGATTATGCTAACGCGATAATATTGGCGAACAATATAAACGCGGAACCATCCCTAGGGAATAACTCAAACGCTTTTTTTGAATACGACGCTTCCGGCATAGACGGGATTGATTATCATTATTATACGGCGATTATAAAAGGTTCCGACGCTTTTTGGATATGCCGCTTCGCATGTCTTCAAGAAACCGCCGCTGAAATGAATCCATTATTTAGGGAATGGACAGATAAAATTACGACGAAATAAAAATCAATAAAAAAATCATCAAACAGGCAAGCCTCGATTGAAATAATTTTCAGTCGAGGCTTTCCCGCAATAAAAAACTCATATTACCCATACTGAAAACCCTTCAAAAAAATCATCTCAGAATTACAATTTGCGACGATTTTAAAACCCCCTCGCCATACGGCGAAGGGGGGGGGGCGAAAAAACGTTTTATAATAAGATAAAAAATTTAAAATGTTTTTACCAATATCGCAGTATAATCAATAATTTCGAAATATAATCAATAACTATAAAATACGATCATCGTTAAAAATCGCGTCGTCCTCTCCTCCGTTCTTTTTCTCGATGGGTTTCGCAACATACTTCACAAGAACCGGGAAAGTACAAAATTGATTTACAAGAGTACAAAATGAAAAAGCAAAAAATAAAATAATCATGACAGAAAACGGGAACAAAAAGAAACACAAGACAAATATTCCGGCAGAGACAATCGTCATCAGAATATTGCGGCCCAAAGTATACCCTCCGAGAATCACGCTGTTTCGCACTATTTTTCTCAAAGGCAAGTCAAAGGAAACCATCAGAGGATATATATAATAATTCGCGAAAACCCAAATTATCATAACAAAAAATACGACGACCAAAGCGACGGTTCTGAAAAGAGAACTCACTTGCATCTCGTCCGAAGACCAGGCGTACGCCGCGAAAAGAGCGGCGGCGATAAATACGATATTGAATATCGTCACTATCACGCCTTGCTTAAAATGCTCTTTGCATTTCCCAAAAAAATCATTGAAAGGCTCGACCGGTTTCCCCTGAGAAAAATTCCGCAAAACATATGTAAGCCCGGCGGTCGCGGGTCCTATCGTAACAATTGGAAGACACGCGAAAACATACAGCGCGTTTAGCACGACCATCTGCCAAAAGTGAGTGCCTAACACTTTAAAAAATCGAATTAAAGTCGGGGAACGAGCCTCGTCTTTAGAGACCCCCGGACCCTCTTTGGTGGTTATCTTAAAAAATCCCATTTTTACACTTCCTTATATTTTCCTGTCTATGACAAAACAGCGATTACGGTATTTTCATAAACCGCGAGCAGAGAAGCTAAAAACAAAGCTATCGCGCCGCCCGAAACATATTCCCTGAAAGATATACGTTCTTTCGGCATAATAAGCTGTTCTCTACGGCGTGGCAAAAGAGAAAGCCGCTGCAATATGTAAATAGAAAAAGATATCGCACCGCTGCCAAGCTCCGTAAAAATAAAGAAAATAAGCAATACCTCAGGTATAACGGCCGCAAGAAAAGCCAAAGAAGCGGTACCTTTCATGATTATAGCCGCGGTAACGGAAACGCCCAAAGAATACATTTTGCAATAAATTAACGGTAAAATTCCCCAAAAACCCATTAGGGAAAGCCCCAGAAAAAAAATCGCCGCTATCCAGACAAAACTGTTAAGCAAACTTAATATTCCCGACTCATGCCAAAAGAAAAAACCGAGGACATCTCTTAAACTGTTCGTCTGAAACTGCACCGACGACAAAGAGCAAACCAAACTCCCCATCGCGTAAGCGAGCAAAGCGACCACAGCGGTTGTCGTTTTTATAACTTGTCTTTTTAACATCATTTTATTTCAATCCTTTCTTTTGTTCAAATATATGAAAGGATTTTTATTAAAATGACTCAAAATAAAAAAACAAAATATTTTTTATTCCGATCTGACGTTTACCGACACAATGCCCCCGAAGGTGGAGAGAATAAGCTCGATGACCACCGCGATAAGAACGTAAACAAGCCTTCCGCCCTCTCCGAAAACGAGAGCGAGAAGCAAATGCAAAGCGGCAAATATTCCCCCGCATATAAGACCGTTTATAAGCCCACCGTTACCGATATTCCACAATGCCGCAAATCCGGCGGCAAAAGAAGCGAGGGCTATCGACAAAAAAGCGAACACAAGAGCCGCGCTGTCCGGTATCGCTCCCAAAGTCATAACAAGAGAGAATATCAGCGTCAATAAAACGAAAACAACGGAACCGAAAAGTACTCCGATAAAAATACGTCTTAAATTAAGAAGAGCCGAATCCTTACGAGCGACGGTTCCGGAATTTGAATTTGATTTTCCGTTTTTTTTAAAAAGCTTCATGGCATAATCCTCCATAAATTTCTCTATGCTAAGATATATGCCATGCTCCTAAAAAAAATTACATTATTTTTTAATTGGAAATCGTGTCTTTCGACTGAATAGCCCACTTTTTAATAGCGATTTTCGATTTGTCCGCGCCGGTCTCTATTATATAAGTATCGTCGTCCTTAATTTGTCTGACAGTTCCGGTAATTCCCCCGATAGTGGTTATTATATCTCCCTCAACAATACTGTTTCTCATTTCGGCGGTTTTCTTCTCCTGTTTTTTCTGAGGTCTTATAAGAAGGAAATAGAAAAGAACGACTATAAGAACCACAGGTCCCCACGTAACAAGAGTCGATAGCCAACCTTGACTCGCCGTAGCTTCCGACGCCCCGCTGCTCTCCGTAAGAAAAATCAAATTGCTCAATAAATTCATCGTTTATACCTCCGTATATATTTATTTTATTATATAGTACTTTTCTTTTAATTTCAACACTTTTTACAAATTGTTAAATTCTTTTTCCCAAAACTTCTCGTTTCTCCTCATAAAAGCTCGAAAAAGTACCGTTAAACAGGTTTTTACGTATATCTTCCGTCAATTTATTATAAA
>CAJFPG010000125.1 GCA_904398665.1 Candidatus Geddesella stercoravicola
AACAAACAAGGCCCCGCTATATCCCCGACAACCTTTTCCACCCCGAGCGCTTTTTCCGCGAAAAGCGACGACCATTGACTCATGGAAAGTTCCGCGGCTCCGGCGCAGGTCATCATCAAAAGTATCATTATGAAAGTAAGGGAAGAAAACATGGAACGAAACGTTTTTTGCTCCTCTTTTGCGACCGGGGCGTTCTTAATCGGAGAAACGGCAAACCAAAAGATATTGACAAACGGAAGTATCGCCCATATAAAGGGAATAACGTTCCAAAAATCGGAGCCGAATGCCCACAGCATAAGAGTGCTGCACAAAATAACAAGCATCTGCCCCCAACAATAAAACGAATGCAGAACGTTCATCATCGAAGAGCTTCTTTTTTCGCTCGAATATTCGACTATCGGACTCACGATAACTTCAAGAATTCCGGCGCCGACGGCGTAAACGGAAACGGAAACGAGAAGAGCTACAAATGTATCGGGAATGACAGTCGGCAAAAAGCCCATCAGACAAAGTCCGACACAGACGAAAGAGCTCGCGGCTATCGCCGCCGGACGGTAACCTATTCTATCGACAAATTTCGCGGAAATAAGATCCATAAAAAATTGGATCGCGAAATTCATAAAGATCAAAACGGAAAGTTTCTCGTCCCCGATCGCGAAATCCGTTTGAAAAATCATAAAAAAAATCGGAGCGAGATTATTCGCGATAGCCGTTGACATATATCCCAGACAACACGCTCCGATTGTGGACCTATAACTCTTAAAACTCAAAAAATAACCACTCCCGATATAAAAAATAAAAATTTTAATAAGCTTTTATTAATCCCTACTTTCTTTTCTAATTCATTATACTCAAAAATATATATTCGGTCAGCATGGCTTAGGAGGGAAAATCATATTTTATCTCAAAAAACACATATTAATCCGGATTATATCATATCAATATAATTTTGTCAATATAAAAATTATATTATATATTTGCAAATCACTAAACGTAATTTTTATCTTTATTCAACTACTTAAATCTTAATATTTAGCTATTTTCTATAATAAAAAATCATCATTTTTTCTTAAATTAAATAATCAATAACATTTACAAATAAATTATAAATAAAAACTTATACAAATTTAATTATAAATACAGTTCAATTACAAATGTTTTAATATTTTATTTGATAATAAATCTTTACAAAAAAAAATAAAACATTACAGAAAAAACATATCGGATAGCCTTTTCAATGTTCTAAAAGACTATCCGACATCCAAACAATCCAAATTTACGGCACCATAGAAGGTTTGTCGGTAATATTGCGACCGAAAATCTTTTTATAAAGAAAACTTACGTAATTGGCATTTTTATATCCAAAAATCATTGCTGCCTCGTAAAGTCGGACATTCTCATTATCCATAAGTTTTTTTATACTTTCAAGTTTGGTTTTATTGACATATCTCATTAAAGAAATTCCATATTCTTTTTTAAAGATTCCGCAAAGATATCCGGCAGAAATCCCAAGGCTTCCGGAGACATCGGATAAAGTTATCAAATCATGAATATGCTGATAAATATATTTTTTAGCTCTTTCGGCATACAACGTCTCGGAAGGCAAAGAAATATTATCAGAATTCCGAGAAACGGAATCAATTTTACAAAGGATATCTAAAAATCGAACAGAAGCTCTTACAGAACCACCTTCCTGCAATTGAATGGTATAAATAAAATCATCGACAGCTTTTTGTATTTCATCCGTTCCTTTTTGTGATTTAACAATAAAAGGCAAAATAAAACCTTTTGAAAAACCATCCGTCTCTTTCCACTTCAAAGTCGCACAGACAGTATGATGACAATGAAATTCCGTAGACCATATTTTTAAATAAGAATTTCGCAAAAAACATATTATATCCCCTTCTTGGGCCTCATATCGTATTCCTTCCGCAATAATTGAAAGCTTCCCTTCTTCCAAATAAGTTATTTCAATCATATCCGGAACCGGAATAAAATTATTGCTATACCTTTCAGTCTTATAAATATGAGCAAACTCAATTTTCGGAAAAGAATATGGTTCAACAATTCGCATATAAACCCTCTCTCGAAAACTCATTATTTTATTTTGCAATTATAATTAAATTATAATATTTAATATTAATTTTGTCAAGATTAAGTAAAAATGCGAATTTACATTTATTGCGTTTATCCATAAAATTAAGATATAATAAGTTTTCTCAAAAAAATTAATAAAAAACAAAAAAGGCCCGAACAAAAAAGGAGGAGAATATAATGACAGCGAAAGCCGCGGTTTTTATGGGGGCACATAAAAATTTCGAAGTAAAAGATTTTGAGATAACACAAACTCCCGACGGTTACGGTCGCTCGCAACTCATAGCCAGCGGCATATGCGGTACCGACTTACATTTTCATAATGGGAAACTGACAGTTTCATCGCCTTCAATTATAGGACACGAATTTGTAGGAAGACTCATTGACGCGAACGAAAAAGAAGCGAAAGAATACGGACTTTACATAGGAGACGCTGTTATCGCCGATATCGCGATCCCCTGCGGCAAATGTTTACTTTGTAAAAACGGTGATGAAGCAAACTGCGTAAACATGAAAATGACAAACAGTAAAAGTATAAACGAAGCTCCGTATTTGTACGGTGGTTATACGCAAGTGAATTATACCCCACTTTCAAATCTAATTAAAATACCGGAAGAAATCGACCCTGTTACAGCCGCCACCTTCGCGTGCCCGGGGCCAACCGCCATACACGCCTTCTCTCTCGCAGAAAAGGCTGGGGTCAAACTTTCGGAAATAAACTCAGCAGTAGTTCAAGGACTCGGACCCGTCGGAGTTTTTGCCATAATGTATATGAAAAAACAGGGAATTAAACACATCTTTGCCATAACAACAAGAAAAAACACCGAAAGAGAAAAAGCCGCGTTACTTTTAGGGGCCGAGCGTGTATTCAATTTAACAACAGAAGGAACAGAAGTAGTCACAAAAGAACTTCAAGAAAAAAACAACGGACTCGGAATAGATCTATGTT
>CAJFPG010000126.1 GCA_904398665.1 Candidatus Geddesella stercoravicola
AGCATATTTAAACGCCTCTTCCCTGGAAATCTTGGCGCAGCTTCCCGAATGAACGACTATCCTTTTAGCCCCCATTTCCGCCGCGACTCTGGCGGTTTGCAATATGTAGTCTATGCTTTTTTCTCGTTTTTCTTCCTCAACGGAAGACAAAGATATATAATAAGGAGCGTGAACAGACGGCGTGATACCGAACTTAATGCAATTTTCACCTAACTCCCGAGCGACGGGAAGCGGAACGCGAACTCCGTTCCCGCACTGATATTCAAAAGCGTCCAGACCTATTTTTTTCAAAATCTCAGGGGCGTCCGGACTTTTTTTTACCCCCATATTTCGCATATTTTGGGACACTCCCGCAGGTCCAAATTTAACCATTCTTTATTTTTCCTTCCCTTTTCCTTTTTATCTTTACCCATATCGGGGCGTTATTTCCAACAGGCTCAACTTTATAAGTCGGAATTCCGAAACGATTCCCGCACTTGATATCGGTATAAACTTGATCTCCCAAAAACGCGACTTCCGATTTTTCCATATCCAAAACCGCCAAAGCTTTATATAAAACTTTCGTCGACGGTTTGTTCGCCGTCGTAAAAAACGGGCATCTCAGCTCTTTCGCGAAGGGACGAACCCGTTTATATTTATTATTGGAAATCAAACATATACGGATTCCCGCGTCAGCCAAACTTTTGGCCCACTCCAATACTTCTTTTGTCGGAAACGGATAATTATGCGGCACAAAAGTATCGTCTATATCGCATAAAAGTCCCTTTATTCCCTCAGAAGAAAGGAATTCGGGAGTTATCTCGGAAAAAGATTTAAATCGCCTCGTAGGCGTCAAATTATCCTCTTTTCTCATAATTTTTCTCCGTGTTAAAAGCAACCCAAACAAGAAAATAAAAGGCTGTAACCGTCTTTGACAGTTACAGCGTTTTGAGTTAGGACATTATTTATATTTGCGTTTTCTCGCGGCTTCCGATTTTTTCTTTCTCTTTACAGAAGGTTTCTCATAATGTTCTCTTTTTCTGATTTCGGAAAGAACACCTGCTTTTGAACACTGCCTTTTGAAACGACGGAGCGCGTTGTCCAGAGACTCATTTTCTTTCAATCTGATTTCTGCCATTCTTTGTCCCTCCCTCCATCGCCGTGAATAACTTTTTCTTTAATTCGCCGAAAAACGGGCGAAAACATCCAGCGATTTAAAATTCATTCAAGAATTTATCAATTCTCTTTTTACATTATACACGATTTTTAAAAAGATGTCAAGAGGCGTTTATTTAATTTCATAAATTATTTGCTTTAAATTACTTTTTTAATTATTTCTATCGTTTAATTATCAATAAAATTTCTAAACCGCGAAACAAAAACCTCAACATAAAATAAACAATGAAGAAAAAATTCCCGGCGAAACAAGACAAAAAGGAAAAATATATTTCCGAGAATATTAAAAAGATAGAGCCATAACGCCGGAAATTCTTATATTAAAAAAATATTTATCAAAGAAACATTCGGAATAATTGATTCAAAAAGCCAATACGCCTGATGATGAACTGAATGTCCCGCGGAGGGACCTTCAATTTCCAAATTTGCTCGCAAAACGAGCATTTGAGGGAAATCTCAGCAGAACAATGTTTTTCACGTTGAGTTGTTGGAAAACCTTGATTTTAAGGCATTTTTTAAGGGAATAAATGCCCACAAAATCCGTTTAATGGCTTTGGTCCCCAAGTGGGTAAAATGACTCAAAATCCACTTCGCCTATTACTACCGCTTCGGCGAAAACCCTTGATTTATCAAGGTCTTTGACAACTCGATATGTAAATAGTTTTTAATGTCCCTACACGATGTCCCTCCGATTTCTCGAACAAGACATCGGAGTTAGACTTATAAATATAAATGCCGGCGTGTCGGAATTGGCAGACGAGACAGACTTAAAATCACTCGCAAATCGACTCGGCAGGCAAAAACTCATTGAGCAGAGATTTTTCCGGTATTTCCGATAACGGAAGAGATAAAGGCTCTTCAAGAAAACGAATAAGAGCCGTCGCTTTTTCATAATAAAGGCTGTTTTTATCAACGGTTTTCAATACCTTTATCGCGGTTTCTTTAAGCACACATATCTCGTAAGGATGAGTGGTGTCCAACATTCTATCCGCGGTTTTTCCCAGAGGACGGACATAAACGTCCTCGCATTTGCCTACGTCTTCCCACATTTCAAAAGTTCTTTCCGCGGAGCTGTCTCTCGTGTAATAGTCTCTGACAAGACGCCGCAAAAAACGCAAATCCCTGCGGTCAAGAACCGAGCGGTCTCCGACATATCCCGAATGAGGACTTACATACAAACGATAAAAACTCTCATCGTCAAGATGTTCGCAAACCAACGGATTTATAGCGTGTAATCCCTCTAAAATCAAAACGCCGTTTTTCCCCGCGTCAATCTCCGCGAAATTGTCCTCTCGAACCCCTTTTGAAAAATCATAATGAGGCACGGAAGTTTTCCCGTTCGCAAGAAAAGTTCTCAAAACTTTTTCCAAAAGCCCCATTTCAAGAGCTTCTATCACTTCGGCATTGATTTTGCCGTCAATTATCGGCATTTCCGAACGATTTTTATAAAAATCGTCCATAGATATTACCGCCGCCTTTTTGCCGACTCTCAACAGCTCGGAAACAAGTTTTTTCGCGGTGGTTGTTTTTCCCGACGCCGAAGGCCCGGCGACAAGAATAATCCTTTTTTCCAGCGACGAAAGCACGGTCTCAACAAGTTTCGCCCGATATAAATTCTCGCTGTATCCCACAAGAACCTCCGGGCAATCGGCCGCGGAACGATTTAGTACTGATATAACATATTGATGTTGGTTGTTTTTAAGATTCACTAACAGTTCTCTCCTTAATATAATTATAGGCGAATTTGGTGTTGCTTTTTCGAAACGCCCTTCCTGTTTCAGGATCTATTCTCTTCGAGACCGCCCCCGCGCCTATACCGTATATATCATGGATATCGTCCATCATATAAATATTATAAAAACACTCTCTGGCATATTTTGAATATCCGACATTTTCCATATTTTCGACAGTATTCTTTTGCTTATACAAATAATAAGGAAAATATTTTTCCTCGCGTCTCCTTCCGTCAAGATAAGACAGCATCTTCTCCACTCCGCTTTTCTCCGCGGCCTCCTTAACCGACAAAACCTCTTCCGCCGCTCCGAAATCGGCGGAACGTTTGAGATAAAGAGTATGGACGGTTATATTATCGGGAGACAATGAAAAAATATCCTCCGAGGTTTTATAAAAACTTTCCGGATAATCTGACGGAAGCCCCGCTATTATATCGGTATTTATTATAAATGAAAATTTTCTCGCGATATCATACGCTCTGAAAAAATCCGCCGAAGTATGCTTTCTTCCGATGGCAAGGAGAACGTCGTCGTTAAGAGTCTGAGGATTAACGCTTATTCTTGTGGTTCCGTAAGCTTCGAGAATTTTTAACTTCTCCTCAGAAACGGTATCAGCTCTTCCGGCCTCAAAAGTAAACTCTTTTATCGGAAAACGCGACAAAAAATTCTCTTCGACGGATATAAGAAGCTTTTTAAGCAAACGACCGTCAAGGACCGACGGAGTGCCTCCTCCGATATAAAGAGTCGAGGGGATTTTCCCGTCCGCAATTATCATATCCCGCTTTTCTCTAATCTCGTCGCAAAGAAAAGAAATATAATCGGGAAGAAGATGTTTTTCCTTTTCGGTGGAAGAAGAGACAAAAGAACAATATTTACATCTGCTCGGACAAAACGGAATCGAGATATAAATCGAAGCGTTATCCTTCCCGTTTTCCTCGATAGCTCGGCGTCTTCCCTCCAAAACCTCCTCGCAAAGCGAGATTTTTTCCGGAGAAACTCTATAACGTTCCGCGAAAATTCTTCCGGCGTCATCCCCGTTTTCCTTTCGGAGTTTATCTAAAAGCGTCGCGGGTCTTATTCCGGTTATGATTCCCCACGGCGACTTTTTTTTCGTGACCTTACACAATATATCATATACCGAAAGCTTAACGGCCGTTCGAAAATAATCGTATTCTTTTACGAAAGGATAAAATCCCGTCTCGATCTTTCCATTTTGCGTAAAAGAGACAAAAATACCCGCCTCGTCGGCTTTTGCCGTCAAATATTTTCCGTCGTCCTCGGAAAAAGAAACCCGAGGAAAAAATAAAAGACATACGCATTGCACGTCGTATAAAAGCGAAATATTTTCCAATAAAATTTTCATATCAATATCAACTCGATAGATCTCGCCGTCAATTCGCTTAACGATTAACGGTTATTAAAACAACTCTAAAATAAAATCAAAAACTATATAAAGGCTTTTCCGCGGCGGCTACGGTGGAAAGACCGTGTCCGGGATAAATTCTTACATCGTCGGGGATTTTTGAAAACAATTTTTTTATTGAACGTAATATGACTTCCTCGCTCGCCGACGGGAAATCGGTTCTTCCGTAAGTTCCCTTAAAAACAGTGTCTCCGGAGAAAAGCACCTTTTCTCTCTCAAAGTAAAAACAAACGCCTCCCGGCGTATGCCCCGGCGTATGTATGACCTCACAGGAAGTATCTCCCACTGCAATAATATCTCCGTCCGAAAATGTTCCGTCTGCGACATACTCTCTTTTTTCCAATCCCTTAGGGAAATCCCCAGGAGAATTAAGAGCGAAATCCGAGAGAAAACTCCTATCCTCCTCATGAATATAAACTTTCGCTCCATATTCGTTTCTAAGTTTATCAGTAAAATAAATATGATCAAGATGACCGTGAGTCAACAAAACTCGATCGACTCTCTTCTCCGGAAGTTCCCTTTCTATCTTCTCTATATCCGCGCCCGGATCTATAACGGTAATCTCTCTTTGCGAGAATAAGATATAAGTATTGGTAAAAAGCATTCCGCCGACTATTCGTTTAATTTCCATTTCTCAAATCTTCGCTTTCTATAATTATCGTAACCGGACCGTCATTTTCCGCCGAGATTTTCATATCGGCGCCAAAAATACCGGTTTTTACCACCTTTTCACAATCCAAATTTCTCACGAAACTCTCGTATAAAGGTTTCGCTTTCTCGGGACGAGCGGCGGATGTAAAAGAAGGGCGTTTCCCTTTTTTGCAATCCGCGTAAAGAGTAAAATTCGAAACCACAAGTATCTCCCCACCGATTTCGTCGACAGAAAGATTCATCTTCCCGCGGTCGTCCTCAAACAATCTGATACCCGAACATTTCGCCGCCAACAGACGAGAGTCCTCCTCACTGTCGGAATCTCGAACTCCGAGTAAAATAAACAGTCCCTTTCCTATTTCAGAAACAGTCTTTCCTCCCGACACAAGGCTCGCGCTTCTGACTCTTTGTATGACAGCTTTCATTTAAGCCTTTTATCCTTTCTGTTTTAGTTGATGTGTTTTTTTATCTCCGGTTCAAAAAAAACTCCGTTTTCTCCATTAAAACTCATTAAAACGGCGGAATATATCCTAATATTCTAAACGATGTAAACGAGGATTTTAAACAAAGAACTTATACGAATTTTACCAAAGCTAAAAATTTTATAAATTCTATTTTCATATTTGATAAGCTTCTAAAAACTTAATCAACAATCAAAACGATTCGATAAAATATAATCAAAACTTAACAAAATAAAAGAAAAATATAATAATTCTCAATAAAGAAACAATCTCAAAAAATTCGTGTTTATATTCCGCGATTTATCTTTTCACCGACGCGACGCCGGGAAGACGTTCTATTTTCTTCGCTATCGTTTCAAGATGAGACAAACTATGAACCTCTATCGTCAACGTAATAAAAAGATTCCCGTCGGAAAGAGTCTTTGTATTGAGAGAACGCAGATTTATTTTCGAGGAAGAAAGAACCGTCGTTATCTCCGACAAAACGCTCAGATTATTCGAAGAAGTCTCCACCGTCAAAACCGCGGTAAAATAATCTGTCGACTCGTCGTCCCAAGAGACCTTTATAATTCTCGACGGATCGGCGGAAAGAATATGCTTGCAATCCGCGCGATGAACGGAAACACCGTAACCTCTGGTGACAAAACCCACAATCTTATCTCCCGGAAGGGGAACGCAGCAACGGGCGAGACGCACGAGACAATTATCTATGCCCTCGACTATAATCCCATTCACCGATTTTTGTTTTCTGGGAGCCGAAACTATTTTTAACGGCGTAGATTGCTTAATTCTATTATTGTAATCGGTCTTTATTTTAGGAAGAATTTTCGAGACGGCGATGCCCCCGTAGCCGATCGCGGCGTAAAACTCATCAAGAGTGGGACAATTATATTTTTTCATAAGGGGAGCGAAGAGCTCCTCTCTGGTACAATCGGTGAAATTTATATTGAGTCTGCGAAGTTCTCTGTCCAGGCTCTCTCTGCCGTGAACAATATTTTCTTCTCGTTTTTCTCTTTTGAACCATTGTTTTATCTTATTTTTAGCTTCGGAAGTCTTAACGAGATTTATCCAATCTCTCGACGGTCCGTTTGAGTTAGCCGAAGTCAATATTTCGACAACGTCTCCGTTATGAAGAGGAGTGGTAAGCTCCGCGATTCGACCGTTGATTTTGGCCCCTACCATCTTATTGCCGACTTCGCTGTGAATGGAATAAGCGAAATCAATCGGGTTCGCTCCGGCGGGAAGGCTTATAATATCGCCCTTGGGAGTCGAGACAAAACATTGGTCGGCAAACAGATCGATTTTAAAAGTTTTCATAAAATCGTCGTCGTTTGCGTCTTGCTGAATTTCAAGAAGTTTTCTGACCCAAGCTATATTGGCGTCGTCCTTCGCTTTGCCTAAAACCCCGTCCTTATACTTCCAATGCGCCGCTATTCCCATTTCGGCGATACGATGCATCTCTTTCGTCCTTATTTGAACTTCGAAAAAATATCCGTCGTACGACACTGTCGTATGAAGAGACTGATACATATTCGGCTTCGGTGTGGCTATATAATCTTTAAGTCTGCCGGGAATAGCGTGAAAAATATCGTGAATAAGCCCCAAAGCGTTATAGCACTCGCTGACTCTATCTACTATAATACGAAAAGCGTAAAGGTCATAAATTTCATTAAACTCCTTATTCTGAGTAAACATTTTTCGATAAATACTGTATATATGCTTTATTCGTCCCTCAACCTCAGCCTTTATCCCTGCCTCTTTAAGCTTTTCTTCAATCATATGTTTTAACTTTTCAAAAAAGGAATTATTTTTGAAAATTTCAAGATATTCGCTGATTTCTTTGTATCCTACCGGATCCAAATATTGAAGAGATATATCTTCAAGCTCGCTTTTCAGACTTTGAAGACCGAGTCGGTGAGCGAGAGGAGAATAAACTTCAAGGGTTTCCAGAGATTTTTCTCGTTTTTTACGATCGTCCTGACTTGAAAGAGTCCGCATATTATGAAGTCTGTCGGCGAGCTTTATCAAAATAACCCTGATATCCTTCGTCATAGCGAGCAACATTTTTCTTATGTTCTCAATCTGCTGGTCTTCCTTTGAGGCGTATGAAATTTTACCTATATCCAGTTTTGTAACCCCGTCGACAAGCAAAGCTATCTCCTCGCCGAAAGTTTTCTTTATATCGTCAAGCGTCACGTCGGTATCCTCAACTGTATCGTGAAGTAACGCGGCGATGATCGAAGCGTCGTCCGCTCCGTATTCTATGAGAATTTTAGCGACCTCAACCGGATGGCATATATACGGTTCTCCCGATTTGCGAAATTGACCGTCGTGAGCCTTCGCCGCGAAATAAAAGGCTTCTTTTATTTTTTCCTCATTATAATCCGCGCCGCTCTTTTTTATAGCTTCCGACAAATCGGTACCGTATTTATTATTATCCACTTCTTATCCCCTCTAAATTTTTAAGAATATTTTCTGAAAGTTTCCGATTTTTCAAGCGAGGTTTTTCCTTTAAAGGAGAAAACCTCCGCCAAAACCGCGGTTTCCTCCGAAACCCCGTTCTCAAAGACATCGAAACAATCGATAAGAAAAAGCTCCTTTAAGATATTTAAACAGAGTCTTAGTTTAACGTAACCGATACTTTCTCCTCCGACAAATATCCTACGAGATACTCCGAAAGGACTTATAACAAACCTCTCTTTACCGGCAGAACGCAAAAAACGATATACGACGGCGACGTCGTCCTTCGTTATCTTTAAACCAGACAAAGTCGCTTCTCCCGAAATCAAATCATCGTAATCTCTGACGGAGAAAGAAATTTTCTCCTCCGACGAAGAATCAAGACGCATAGCTTTAACAATAACGGAAAGCCCCGTTTTTCCCCTGAAAGTATTCTTTCCGAGAACGCACGCGATATCTACCACGTCCCCTTCTTTACAAGACAAAACGAGAGGAGAATGTGAAAAAAACATAGCGTCGAATAAGGAACCGTCTTCTTTTCGAAAAGAAAACTTACAATGCTTTCCCTGAGATAAGCCCGAAATCCGCATTATTTCAAGGCCTTTTACCGTAAACACAGGAGTCGGATTAGCGCTTCCGAACGGTTCGAGAGCGGTTAAATCATCATAAAAATTAAGATTTAACCTGTTATGAGGCAAAAGACACTCGGTAATCACGGAACGAACGAGCAAAGAACGCTCGATATTATTATCGGCGTAATCATACATAAAATTCCTGAACTCGTCAAACTCGCTTCTCTTCACCGTAAGCCCGGCCGCCATCTCGTGTCCCCCGAATTTTAATAAAAAGGGTTCGGCCGAGGCGATAATCTCATGAATATTTACCCCCAAAACGCTTCTGGCAGAACCTTTCGCGTTATCACCGTCAAAAGAAAACAATATAACGGGTCTTCCATACTTTTCGGTAAGTCGAGAAGCGACAATCCCAATAACCCCGCCGTGCCATTTTTCGTCGCCCTCAATAATTATATTGTGCTTCGGGGCGTTTTTTAACCTTTTTTCCACAGACGCGAAAATCTCTCTCTCCGCCTTTTGTCTCTCGTCGTTGGCCAAACAAAGCTTTTTGGCGATAGCCTCCGCCTCCGCCTTATCCTCGCAAAGAAGTAATTTCAAAGCGTCGGAGGCGTTTCCCATACGTCCCGCCGCGTTCAGCCGCGGAGCCAATCTGAAAGACACGGTCCCAGAATCAACCTCGGAAATTTTACTCCCCGCCGCCTCAAAAAGAGAAGACAATCCTACCGAACAATTCCGCCGAATTGATTTAAGCCCCTCGAAAACTATTCTACGATTCTCGCTAACAAGAGGCATAACGTCCGCTATTGTGCCGACGGCGACAAGAGCCCCGTATCTCGAAAACAAAGTTTCCTCGTCCTCCCGCGAAAGATAAGATACTAATTTAAAAACGACGCCAACCCCCGCGAGCTCCTTAAAAGGATACTCGCTATCCGTACGTTTCGGGTTTACTACCGGACAACGCGGGAGAGAATCGGAACATTCGTGATGATCGGTAACTACAATATCCATTCCGAGGCTTTTTATGTATTCAATTTCGCTTACCGCGGTCGTCCCGTTATCCACCGTGATTATAAACTCGACGCCCGAACCATAAATTTTATCGATTGAAGCCTCCGAGAGCCCATAGCCCTCGTCTTTTCTGTCCGGGATATAATATCCGACGTTCGCGCCTATCGACTTCAAAAAAGAAAGCAATACGGCCGACGAAGTGACTCCGTCTACGTCATAATCCCCGTAAACGACAATCTTTTTCCCTAATTCGATCGCTCGCCTTATTTTTTCGGCGGCAAAGGCCATATCAGGTAAAGAATCAGGCGGGAAAAGCGAAATTTCCGATGGAGAAATAAATTCCTCGGCGTCTTTCGGACATTGACATCCGCGATTTACTAAAAGACGCGCCAAAATGTCGTCGATACCGGAAGCCTTCAAGCTTTCGACAATTTGCTCGTCTTGTTCCCTTATCTCCCATTTAATCATCTTATTACCCTTAATTCATGTTAAGAAGCTCATTTTTCGTATTCCAAAGTTTTTGGGAAAGATCGACGTAATACTCCTCAGGATTCTCAAAACGGACAAGCTCGTCCCACAACTTGGAGATTTGATCGTTACAGTAATTTTTAATATCGGAAATAGCCGGGGAAGAATAAACCCTTTTCCCCTTTAAATATATCGGTTTTAAAAGTTTTACCGCGGTATAATTCTCAAAAGTCTTTTTCTTCCAAGTAAACTGCGGATGAAAAAGCGTTATAGGCTTTGTAAAATCGAACTCCTCGTCTTTCAACGCTATCAGGTCGGCGACCATTTTGCCGGTGGAGTTTGAGAAAAGACGATAAACCTCCTTATAGCCGGGAGTCGTTATTTTCTCCACATTTTCGGAAAGTTTAATTTTAGGAATGAGTTTCCCGTCGGAATCCTCAGCCGCGACGAGTTTGTAAACTCCTCCGAGAACGGGCTCGCTTTTCGAGGTTATAAGCCTCTCTCCCACTCCGAAAAAATCCACCTTGGCGCCCTGATTCAATATATCTCTTATTATATATTCGTCAAGAGAATTGGAAACGAATATTTTACAATCAGGAAGTCCCGCCTCATCGAGAAGTTTTCTCGTCTTTTTTGTTAAATAAGCAATATCCCCCGAATCTATACGAACTCCGGAGAGCCTCTTTCCAAGCGGTTTTAAAACAGTTTCGTAAGTTTTTATAGCGTTCGGGATTCCCGATTTCAAAACGTTATAAGTATCCACAAGCAAAGTACAGTTATCGGGATAAAGTTTAGCATAAGTCTCGAACGCCTCTAACTCGCTGTCGTACATCTGAACCCAAGAATGAGCCATAGTTCCTACGGCGGGGATATCGTAAAGTCTCTCGCATATAGCGCAAGCCGTTCCCATACAACCACCTATATAAGCGGCTCTCGCGCCCAACACGGCGGCGTTAGTTCCCTGAGCTCGGCGGCTGCCGAACTCAAAAACCGGACGTCCCGATGCCGCTCGACAGATACGAGAAGCCTTAGTAGCGATTAAAGACTGATGATTTGTCAACAAAAGAAGAATTGTTTCGAGCAACTGAGCCTGAATAGCGGGGCCCTTAACCGTAATGATAGGCTCGTTAGGGAAAACCGGTGTTCCTTCCGGAACGGCAAAGATATCGCATTCAAGCTTAAAATTCCTAAGATAGGAAAGAAATCCCTCGTCAAATATTTTTTTATTTCGCAGCGTTTCTATATCTTCGTCGGTAAATTTTAAATTATCGATAAAGTCTATTATCGTATCAAGTCCGGCGGCGATGACATACCCGCCCCCGTCGGGAATTTTTCTGAAATAAACGTCAAAACAAGCGATACGATCCTTTTTCCCCGTCAAAAAATATCCGTTTCCCATCGTAAACTCATAAAAATCGCAAAGCAACGCCGTATTTTTTTCATCCATTAAAAATCACCCTTATCTTTCAAAATTTAGAAAAAGCCACAACATTAAAATTTAACTGAAATTATATTTTAACTTAACGTAATGGTTATGGTTAATGTGGTTAATAAATTATAATTAATACATTTTATAATTTAACAATAATTATATAATATAAAAATAAATAAAAGATTATATAATAACATGCAAATAAAATAAAAATTATATAAATATAAAAATATAAAAAATAAAACCAATAAAAAATAAAAATTATATAAATAAAATACAAATAGAACGATAAAATATAAAAATATATACTTCCAGATATAAAAAATAAAATATATAATATGATTTTATCATATTACCTTGTATAAAGTTTGACAAAAATATGAAAATACATATCCGGGAAACCATAAATATCTCTTGAAAAAGACAAGAAAAAAACCCAAAAAAATAAAATCATACAAAAAAACAATAAAA
>CAJFPG010000127.1 GCA_904398665.1 Candidatus Geddesella stercoravicola
CGGACCGACTATCAAAGAAGTCTTATCCCCGACTCCTCCGGTACTGTGTTTGTCAACCGACATATTTTTAAACCTTGAAAGGTCAAGAACGTCTCCTGACTCCGCCATACATTCGGTAAGAACCGCCGTTTCGACAGAAGTCATTCCCCTGAAATATATCGCCATCATAAGAGCCGCGGCTTGATAATCCGGAATATCCCCCGCAGTATATCCCTCGACAAAAAAGGAAATTTCTTCTCGGGTCAAAATCCCGCCGTCTCGCTTTTTATGAATTATGTCATACATTCTCATAACAAATTCCCCCCGTTATTCCTCGCTAAAAATTAAGAGTCGTTGCCGCAATCAGACTTACTGAAATAAATTTTAATTTTATATACGATAAAAAAATAAAACACTCAAACAAAAAGATTTCTGTTTCATATTTATTTCTATTTCATATTTGCCATAAAATAATACCATAAAATAATAAGAGACATCCGACGCAAAAGTATCATAGAAACAAACCCTGAAAACATCACGCACTCACTAAAAATAAAAGATTGTTATCACATAGCATCATAATACAAATATATCCGCTCAATTTCCTCAAAACGATTACGAATGATTAAAGATAAAATAAAACAATATTTTTTCAGAAAGCCCAAAACCAAGATAATTTGAGATATAAAAAATCTTTCGACAAAACAAAAATCAACGTCAATCAATAAAAAACAATACGGTACTTTTCGGTTTCTTCCTAAAATATAAAAATAAAGACATAAAAAATATTCGCCTTTATATTTAATTTCATATTAAACCCCAAACTACGAAAATCTCCCGCGGAAAATCCTAAAACAATTATCTATTAAAATAAAAAATAAATATCTCCTCAATTTTTTCTAAAAGACATAATAAAAATTTTTTAAATGCTAGAATAAAATTATCTCTATACTTATTTTATAAATTAATAATATTACGTCTCAAATCACGTCTCAAATCGAAACCGCGAAAATATTCACGCAAAACCTCAAAAAAACAAGGCGACAGGGGGAGGGATATAAAAAAATAAAACAATAAGCAAAAATAATAAACAAAGTAAAGGAAAAACAAAGAGAAAAAAAATTTATTTTTCTCGTAAAAAATAAAATTCACTTTTTCAATAAAAATAAATTCATTTTTCTTGTAAAAACAGAATTTATTTTGCTTGTAAAAAACAAATTTAGCTTTTTTAGTAAAAACAAAATTCACTTCCCTTGCAAAATAAAATTCATTTTTCTTACAAAAACAAAATTTACTTACCTTGTAAAACAGAATTTATTTTGCTTATAAAAAACAGATTTCGCTTTTTTAGTAAAAACAAAATTCACTTCCCTTGCAAAATAAAATTCATTTTTCTTTCAAAATAAAATTTATTTTTCTTACAAAAACAAAATTTACTTACCTTGTAAAACAGAATTTATTTTGCTTGTAAAAAACAAATTTCGCTTTTTTAATAAAAATAAAACTCTCTTTTCTCATAAAAAACAGAACTTATTTTCTCATAAAAACAAAATTTGTTTTTCTCATAAAAAAATAAAACTAACGCTTCGTCTATTTAAGAGATCTTTGTTTATTTAAGATATCCGGGAGAAAAAGCTTGGGGCAAAAGTTCCGAAAGAAAATATTTTTTATAACTGTCTTTACCGGTTGCTAAAATTATAACAAACTCAGAAGAACAAAACTCCGCCATCACCTGTCGGCAAACCCCGCACGGAGGAAACTCTCCCTCTATATTATCGCTTCGGCCTCCCGCGACAGCTATCATTTTAAATTCCTTTTCACCTTCGCTCAAAGCTTTGAAAAACGCCGTTCTCTCGGCGCATACAGTTGCGGAGAAAGACGAATTCTCTATATTGCAGCCCGTAAATACCTTTCCGGAAGAGGAAAGCAGGGCAGCCCCGACTTTACAACCAGAATAAGGAGAATATGAAAAATTTCTGGCTTTTATCGCAAGGCGCGCCAATTCTTTTTCAGACATAAAACTCCTCACCTCGTCGCTCAATCAATAAAACTCTCGCCCGGGCACTCATAACAAACTCCCAAATATTTAGTGACGGAAGCGGCCACATCGGCGAAAGTTTTTCTTATTCCTAAATTTCTCGGAACCACTTTCTCCCCGTATACTATCAGAGGAACATACTCTCTCGTATGATTCGTATGACTGTCCCCCGGGTCGCAACCGTGATCCGCCGTTATTATAAGAATATCTTCTCTTTTCATTCCCGACAGAAAAGACGGCAGCCATTCGTCGAAAGCGGCGAACGCCGAAGCGTAGCCGTCGACGTCCTGTCGATGACCGTAAAGCATGTCGAAATCAACAAGATTGATAAAACAAAGACCTTCAAAATCCCTTTTCAAGGCCTCGACGGCTTTTTTCATTCCGTCCTCGTTAGACCGAGTCAACGTCTTTTCGGTTACGCCTCTGCCGGCAAAAATATCGGAAATTTTTCCGACGGCCCAAACCGTCATTCCTTGATTTGTAATCGCGTCAAGCATCGTGTCGGAAGGCGGCTCAAGAGAAAAATCATGTCGATTTGAAGTTCTTGTATAATTCGGATATTCTCCGATAAAAGGTCTCGCTATTACTCTTCCGACAGCGTATTTTCCGCGAAGAAGCTTCCTCGCTATCCGACAATATTCATAAAGAGTTTCGATGGGAACGACCTTCTCGTGCGCGGCTATCTGAAAGACGCTGTCGGCGGACGTATAAACGATAAGAGCGCCTGTCTTTTCATGAAGTTTACCGTAATCTCGTATTACGTCCGTGCCCGAATATGGCTTATTGCAAAGAATTTTTCTTCCCGTAAGGCGAGAAAACTCTTCTATAATCTCAGAGGGAAATCCGTCAGGAAACGTAGGCATCGGAGTGGGAGAAATAATCCCGGATATCTCCCAGTGCCCCGTAGTGGTATCTTTTCCGGCGGATTTTTCCATCATCTTTCCGTAAGCCGCAATAGGGTCGGAAACTTTCGGAAGATAATCGACGCCGTCAATATTTCCCAACCCCATTTTTATCATATTATCTCCTCTGAACATTGGAGAATGAGAAATCCTTTTCAAAGTGTCGCAATCTCGGTCGTTGAACAAAGCGGCGTCCGGCGCCGCTCCGATTCCGCAGGAATCGAGAACTATAATAAAAACTCTTTTCTTCATAAATTTTCACCCTGGGCAATTTTATCCAGTTTTTTCGCGGTGATTAAAGCCAAATTCATCATATCGGTAAAAGATGTCTGCCTTTCCTCGGCGGAAGTTTCCTCTCCGGTCAAAAGATGATCCGATATGGTACAAATCGCGAGCGCGTTTTTGCCGCTCCGGGCGGCGTTCATATAAAGCGCCGCCGCTTCCATCTCTATCGCCATCACTCCCATTTTACCCCACAGAGAAGCTGATTTCATATTTTCGGGAAGCCCCTCCTCGTCATTGTAAAAAGTATCGGAGGAAAGTATATTTCCGACATGATATTTAAGTTTCAGCTCCTCAGCTGTTTTAACGCATATATCGAGCGTTTTATAATCGCATATAGGAGCAAATGTTCCGGGGAGTCTATATTGATGAGAAAAATTCCCGTTATAAGACGCTCCCATTCCCAAAACGATATCTCTTACCTTTATTTTCGGATTTATCGCCCCCGCGGAGCCTATGCGAATGATATTCTCAACCTCAAAAAAATTAAACAATTCATAAGAATAAATTCCCATCGAGGGCATTCCCATACCGCTCGCCATAACAGAAACTCTCGCTCCTTCAAAAGTTCCGGTATAACCTTGTATCCCTCTGACATTATTTACCAAAATGGCTCCGGACAAAAAGTTTTCCGCGATAAATTTTGCTCTAAGAGGGTCGCCCGGCATCAACACTGTTTTCGCGAAATCTCTCGGAGAAGCGTCTATATGAGGAGTCGGGTAAACTTTTGACATAGAAATCATCCTTTCTATATTTCATTTTTTAACATTTTGCAGTCTTTTATGTCTAAAAAATTTTCAAAGTGAGATAACCCATATGAGTTTATTTCGCCATATGAAGATTCACCATAGATATCTAAATACAGCTTAAAGTTTCTAATTGCCCACATAGGAAAAGACGGACTATTTTGCATTACAGCAAATTTGGAAAAAGTAAAACATTCAGATGTTACAAAGGGTTTTATTACGATAGGTAATTTCATTTTTTTCACCATCCAAATATATTTTTTTATTTTTTAAGTATACAGTTAATTTTTTAAGAAGTTAGAAAATATAATAAAGATAATTACTGCATAAAAATATTGAACCTAATAATAAATTTATGTATTATTATAAAAGATTAAAGCTTCATTATTCCAATATGGATTTAATCCATTAACATCGAAACTAAATATGACTTTTCTTAATAAAATGTTCTTCTGTAAAAAATTTTCATTATTAGTAGATATATGTAAAATGGTTTTGTCATTATTAAAAGGACTGTGTATAATTTGTAGAATGCAGTAATCACCATCATATTTTTTGTCTTTATATTCAAAACCATCTTTATATAGATGTATAAAAAGATTTAAACAAATCACAATAGAAAAATTACTATTACTAAAATCATCTATCAAGATTGAATTTCTGTTAACATCAAAATTTTCTATTGCTATTATTGGATATTCTGTATATATTTGAGAATCATAACCATTTATAATTCAAACCAAGAATAACATAATTGCCGCTATCAATTTGCTCAATTAAAAAGCCAATAACTTGTTCAGTGGGTACATTCAAAAGACATATTTCATTTATGTTCAATATCTCCCCATAATACGATAAGGGATACCTCTTTGATCGATGTAAAGCTCTTATGGTTTATTAGCCGCGTATCAAAGAGAATACTGGTTTGCATTATGGTAAACTTGTAGTATGTTCAACACTCATAATTAATTATCGTATTATTTGAAATATTCAATGTTTTTTCATTAACATACATTTCTATCTCCATTTATACGGACTCTATAGATAAAGAAGGAAGTGCTTTCAAATTTATCATAGTATTACAATTTGAATCTAATATTTTATTTGTAATTAGTATGTCTATTTTATCAGCATCTACAACTTTAAATGCTCCACTGTACCCAATTTTAAAATAAGGTAACAAGAGAATTTTTTTACGAGTTCTGCTTAAAATCATGTTATGAAGACGAGCCGTTTTTTTTGAAGAGTTAGTTAATCCTTCTTCGCATGAAAAGCCCTCGCCTGTCAGAAAACTAATATCATATTCAAAAGATGAAAGCTGCTGATAGGCAACTTCATCATCACACACACCTCTAACGCGCATTTTTCCACCAATAACAATAATGCTTGCTAAAGGACATTTTTTATATGCTGCGTTAGCAATAAGAATAGAATTTGTAACAAGAGTAAATTCTATATTTTGTAAATATTTTACCATCATATTTCCTGTTGTGCCAGAATTAATATAGATGATACTTTTTTCTGTTATATGTTTACAAGCTGACTGTGCGATTTGATCAAAAAATGGATCTCTTTCCCTATCGTCATTTTCTAATGTCCATTTCCAAGGCATATTCAAATCACTTTGCTTCATACTATCACCTAAAATTTATTAAAAAAAAGATGTTCATAGGGTTGTGAGGTGAACGAATGGTAGAAAATATCCCCCTTGAAATTCAAAAAATTATTTAATCTTAAAGAAAAAACTGGATGAGTAAACAATTTTAATGCTTCTGAAGGTTTAATCCATATAACATCTGATGTCTCATTTGATACTCGTGGTACACCTTCTACATAGTCACACATAAAATCCAATGTTATTTTTGTTGGCACTTGTGTTTTTCCATCATGCCATATAGTTTGTTGAACATTAGAATAAATGCCGACTAATTTACGAACATTTACCTCAACTCCACTTTCCTCGTAAATTTCTCGTTTTAATGCTTCTTCTAAGTTTTCTCCCACCTCAACTTGTCCGCCTAAAAGACTCCACGTGTTTTTTCGAACAGACTTCGCAACCAAAATTTCTCCGGCTTTGTTATAAACCAACCCACCAACTGCTATAATATGAATAGGCCAACTCATCTTATTCATCTCCTTCTAACTTCACCTTTAATAATGTATCGCAAAAATATTTGCCACATCGTTCTACTTCCCCCATAACTTTTTTGATAATTTCTATATTTAATTTCATATTTTATAAATATCAGCGATTTCCATCCGAAAAATATCTTAATAACGTTTACCGTCAAAACTTTGTTTTTTTTCAAAAATTATTTTTATAAAACCTAAACGAACACATAAAAAATTAAATTAAAAGAGAAATTACGAAATTATAATATAAAATATATAAAATAAATCTCAAAAATAAAAATTAAAAATATCAGCGACACAAATAAACAGAAGGAAAAGACTCGGAGAAATAATAGAGAAAAGCCAAAAATAAAAAGCGAAAAAAACAAAACACAAACTATCCTAAACTGAAAAAATGATATTACCAAGATTACGGCTAAGCCAAGATTTAAAAACAATCAAATTGCAAAGCAAAGTATAAACAAAAAACCACACAATCAAAGTATAAAACAAAAGGAAAAATAAACGCAATCAGATTGCGGAATCAAAGTAAAAATAAAAAAATAAACGTAATCAAAGTTGTGAAACGAAAGCAAAAGTAAAAGAAAAAGATCACGTAATCAGGGCGCGAAGCAAAAATAAAAACAAAAGAATAACAAAATCAGAATTACGAAACGAAAGTAAAAGCAAAAGATAACGTAAATCAGGGCGCGAAACAAAAGTAAAAGCAAAAAAATAACGCAATCGACGGCAAATCAAAGGGAATAAAAAGCTCGCCGCTTTACAGCGGCATTTTTTCTTTTACTATTTTGACAATTCGGCTTGTTCCGAGCCTCGACGCCCCGAGAGAAATAAATCTTTCGGCATCCTCTATTGAGGATATCCCGCCCGCGGCCTTTATTTTAAGGCGAGGCGACGCGTATTTCGAAAAAAGCTCGACGTCGTGAAATGTCGCCCCGGAGGAAGAAAAACCCGTAGAAGTCTTTATATAATCGGCGGAGGATGACGAGACAATCTTGCAAATAGAAATTTTTTCCTCTTCCGTTAAAAGACAAGTCTCGACTATAATTTTTAAAAGCTTTTCCCCGCAAGCTCTTTTAATCTCGTTTATCTCTGAAATTAACTCGGCGTATTTTTTATCTTTAAGCCAACCTATATTTATAACGGCGTCTATCTCATCGGCGCCGTTTTTCACGGCATCCTCCGCCTCGAAACACTTAACAGCCGTCGTCGAATACCCGTTCGGAAACCCGGCGACGGTGCAAATTTTAACTTGATTACCGATATAATCTCTCGCCTGACTCACATAAGACGCCGGAATACATACGGAAGCGACGCCGTAAGCCGCTCCCTCGTCGCAAAGTTTTTTGATTTCCTCCCATGTGGCGACGGGAGAAAGCAACGTATGGTCGACTTTCGACAATATTTCCCCAATATTTATATTTTCATTACTATTCCTGACCCCGTCAATATCGGTACTATTCATTTTATCCTTTCTATCCTCCGACAATCTATCCTAAAAGTTAAATCAAGAGAGTTCTTGCTTTCTTATCTGTTCCCGATAACATCTATAACACATTCCGACATATCTTTCGTTGCCGCCGATACATACTTGCTCGCCTAATATCTCAATTTTTCCGTCCGCATCAAGACGAGCGTTTACCGTCGCCTTCCGCCCGCAGCGGCAAATTGATTTTATCTCCGAAATACTGTCGGCTATCTCAAAAAGACGCTTACTTCCAGGAAAAAGTTTAGTCCGAAAATCCGCCCGAAGCCCAAAGCATAAAACCGGGACGTCATAAAGGTCGGCGATATCTTTGAGCTCATCAACCTGCTTTTCGGTAAGAAACTGACATTCGTCGCAAATAATCACGTCAACCCGATTTTTCTCACGCTCTTTGATATACAGACTAACCAAACAATCAAGGGCCGATACCGCCAAAGCCTTAGCGGAAAGTCCGATACGGCTTCTGACTTCCGCCGACACATTACCGTTTTTATCAATTATGTCGTCACGATTGTCCGTCGCCGGTTTTATAAACAAGACGCTTTTATCTTTTCCCTCGTAATTGAACTTAGTCATCAGAGCCTGAGCCGTCTTTGAACTTCCCATTGCCCCAAATTTAAAATATAATTTGGCCATATCTTATATTTTTACCTTTATTTTACAAAAAATTTTTTAATACACAAATAAATATTTATCCAGCAATAAACAACAAAAACCCACAAATCCACGTTATTCTCGCCGATACTCAATCTCAACGCGATAAAAAACTCTTCAACCTCGATTTTCAAGGACGAAAACAGCAAATAGGCCGATGATTTCCCGCCCACGCCTCTCGCGAGGATTCTTGTTTTCTATATAGTTTTCGGCTTATTGCCCTCGATATCCGATTCCTCAAAAATCTTTTGACAATCTCGAAGAAAAACTCCGAAAAGTAAAACTTTATACGAATTTATTATATCAAAACAAAAATTTATAGTCAATACTCAAAATTACGTTATCTTCTCTAAAAACCAATAATTATTAAATTATTAAACGGAAAGGAGTCTAAGAGAAAATAACGAGGCTGAGCTAAAAGTCTTTTTTATATTTTAAAGCACTAAAATAAAGAAACTCTTCATCAGTTTTGAACAGAAAAAAAAATTTAAAACCTTGCCATAATCAACAAAATGCCGGCGTCGCCGCATGAAAATTACGACCATATAAAATTAAAACGGATTGCCCCGGAAACCTAAATCTTTTTTCAAACAAAATAAATTTCAGGACACGAAAACCGACGACTTATCTTATAATAAAAAATTGCCGCAAGCTTTTTATCGCTTGCGGCAATATGGTGACCCATAGGAGAATCGAACTCCTGTTTCCGCCGTGAGAGGGCGGCGTCTTAGCCGCTTGACCAATGGGCCGTGTTATAATAATAACATATAATCTATAAAAATGCAATAGATTTTTATAATATTTCAAAATTATTTACCGTTTTTTTCTCCTAAAAGGCCGAGAAAATAAAAAACTCTTAATTTTTCCGCCAAAAACCATCAATCAAAACAAAAAGACTCTTTTATCTTCAAAAAAATAAAAAAAGCTCCAAGTATCGACGCTAAATAAAAATGATTACTTCCTAAAAATTCTATAAAGACTTAAAAAACCGCCAATTGAACAATAATGCCTCAAATATATTTTTTTACTCAATCAAAAATATGATTTATTAAAAAAACAATTCTTACTCTACGAAAATAAATTGTTGTTTTCAGATTTTTTTTCTTCCGGAAAAGTCGAGGGTTTTAAAGGAATATTATCTTTTGCCTCGGTATTTTCCGAGACAACGGGGCCTTCGGAAGATGAAAACGACTCTGAGGAAGAAATACTGTTATCCGAAAAATTCGTTTCTTTTGAAGAAACATTCTCTTTCAGGGAAATATTTTCTTCTAAAAAAACATCTTCTCTTGAAGGAATACTCTCATTCGAAAAAATATTTTCTTCTGAAATCAGAGGAATTGTTCCGTTCGAGGAAATATTTTCTTCCGATGACATATCATCAGAGAAAGCGGAAGCCTCGCCAAACGAAAGCTTTTTTTGATCAGAGCAATTCCCCGATATATATTCCTCGACCGCCTCGCGTTTAATTTTTTCTCTCTCGTCCTCCGATATATTTTGAGAATCGGAATGTTTTCCGAGCACGGCGACAATATAGTTAAAAAGTTCAAACAGAAAAAACATTGTCAAAGGAATAACGACTACGGAAATATATCCGGTAGAAGAAATAAGGAAAGAAAAAAAGGGGCCGGCGCCTTTTATTTTAATTCCCGTATACGAGGCGATTATTCTAATCCCGCTCACGCCGCTTCTCTCGTTAACGGTAGCGGTAATCGAGGTTCCGTCCTCAAAGTTAAAAGAAATCTCGTTTCCTTCATAAGAAATTTCCAGAATAGTATTTATAAAAACTTCCTCTTTAACGTCAGGATTGTCTCCGAGAGAAAAAATAATAACATCTCCTGCGTTTATATCCTTCGCGGAACTGTCCGCTATCGCGTCCGCGATTAATAAATCGTCGCGTTCTATTCCGGAAACAGTCTTAT
This sequence comes from Candidatus Geddesella stercoravicola, assembly GCA_904398665.1. Lineage (GTDB taxonomy): Bacteria > Bacillota > Clostridia > Oscillospirales > UBA644 > Geddesella > Geddesella stercoravicola. The sequence continues at coordinate 10,140 of CAJFPG010000127.1, forward strand.
CAGAAGTCACGGGAATCAATAACTTCCCGAAAATCTCAGGGAAACCGTCCTCGTTGCTGTTCGCCGAAAAAGCCAGCACGGTAAGGACCGCCGCAAAGACAAGAAACGTCCAGATAACGACGTTTCCCACAATTTTAAGCTTTCGTTTCATATTGCCTCCGATATTCCCAGGATATTCGTTTAAGTATAGCATAAACCCGCGATAAAGTCAAGAAAACAAAAAATTTTACGTTTCTTTCCGATTAACAAACAACCCTCTTCTTTCAAACTTTTCCAAGGGGCAAAAAAAACAAGAAAAAACTCGAGAAATAGAAATACAGCACGCGAAGGGAGGGGTAGGGGGAAAAAGGAAAAACTAAGAGAGGAAGAAGAAAAATCAATTGACGGGACAAGAAAAGAGAAGAGAAAAAGCAAAGCTAAACTTAAAAACATTTTTCAAAAAAGAAAAAATTAAAAACTCGACAAAAGAATAAATTAAAACAAAAATTAAAATTTAAATAAGATACAAACTTTAAATAAGATACAAGATTAAAATTTAAATAAGATAAAAAACAAGAATCCATAATAAAGAGAAAAAAACTTTTCTTTTTTCGAATTGTCATTATACCTCATATCTTTTAAAATATTTTTTGGGGAGCAAAAAATAAGACCCAAAGGAGATAAAAACAGAACAATAACCTATAAAAACACAATATAATTATTCTCTATTACGATATTTTCCATTATGATATTTTCCATTACGATTATTTTCCGTTTCTCAGATATTCCATTCCCTTTCTCGCCTGAGAGCGTTCGTATTTATGCTTTATTTTATAAAATTTTCCGTCCATTAAAAAATTAGAGCCAGTCTGATGAAAATCGAATTCCACGCCATATTTATCGCAAGTCTTCTTAATTCTCTTTACCCAATCAAAATTACAGACCCGAGCGTTTTTATAAGATTCCCCGCCGACAGAAACCATATCTATCTTTCCGGAACTCAAAAAAGGAGAAAGCTCAACGTATTCTAAAATCGGAGACACAAAAATATATTTTCTGGCCGCCTTGATATCGAGAAATATGGGAAGCCTCTCATCGGCCTTTTCCTGATTTTCGCAAGACACCGCGACCGAAACGTTTTCATAACCGTCTCCCCAGTCTCGCGGCAGACAGAAATCAAATCTCGCTATTCTTTTCGTGCAAATAAGAAAATTCACGTCGGAACGTTCTTTTATCATTTTCCACGCGTCTTCTCTCCAAGGATCGGCGTCCTCAATAAAGAAATCGGAAGTAAAACAAGTTCCGACCTCTTTTCCGGGGGGAATTTTAAATTCTCCAAATCGATTCTTTTTTAAAGGCAAATTAAAATTAGTTTTCGACTTTGTCACAACGCTCGCGTCTTTATCGCGAACACCGTCCAAATAATAAACGTAGCAATTCAGACATCCCGGGCTGCATTTTCGACAGCCGTGCCAAGGGTTCCAAAACATTTTTTCTCCTTCCGCGACTTCTGATTTTGACTCCCTCAAATTCATTCTTTCCGCTCGATTTTAATTTTGCTTTTTTATATTTTCAGTTTCAAATACAAACTTCAAAATCTTAATTTTAAAATATTCTTTTAAAAACCCATCAAACGTTATTTCTTTTAGAATCTTGAATCTTGAATCTTAAATCTTGAATTTTAAATCTCAATTCCTCGTCTCAATTTCTTTTTTATTATCTTGTACTGATTCCAATATTGTCCTCCGCGCGATTTTAAACCTATTTTAAAATTTCCGAATTTTCTTCTCCGTAAAATTCTAAAATTTTAAATTAAGAAACCAAGAAAATAACGACCAAAAATATTTTCGGTAAAAATTATCCGAGCTCTTTTTCTAAGAAAATTCTCTTCGCTCCGTAATATTTTTTCTTCATAATTTTCACGTTTTGTGAATATCGCCGTAACGTTAACAAAAAGCTCTTAACCCGCGGTCTATAAGCATCTTTTATTCCGATTTTTTCGACAACCGCCGCAATCAAGAGGGAAATAAGAACATTCGACGCAGACGGCGCCGCAGGGAGAAGGTTCGACAAACTCATCTTTCCAAAACCACCATTTCGCCTTATTTAAATCGGGCTCTTCGGCGTTCACATAATACGCTACGGCTCGGTATAAATAAAGTTGACATCTGTCTATGACGGTTCCGCGAAGAACGCATTCTTCCGAATAAAGCTCCTCCGCCGTTTTTCCTTTAAGTGATTCGACAGTCGTATAGCCCATTTTTATAAGATCGGCTTCCGTCGCTTTGCCTATATTCGGAATTTTTTGGAGCTCTCCCATAAATCCGCCTCTCTTTCAGAAATTTTCGCGTCAGACGATTCTTCCGCCTCAAAAACTTATCCTATAAATACACTCGTTTGTTTTTTTATTTTACATTATAGTAGCACCTTTGTCAACAGAGAGAAACCCGAGGATAAATTTATCCTCGGGTTTATATCCGTTCGTTTAAATATTCTTTTTTTTGTTATATCTCTTAATATCTCTTATAATTTTAGTTTTAATCTTTTTATTCTTCCACTTTTTA
>CAJFPG010000128.1 GCA_904398665.1 Candidatus Geddesella stercoravicola
AGGTCAACATACTGCGGTAGGTAAATCCCCACGCCTTGATCACGTCCAGACCCTCCTGCAAGAGCCCATTAGGAATCCAGAGGTACGGCTGGCGAGGTCTGTGTTACCTTGCTAGACTGGCGCTAGAGTATCTGTAAAAGTAATAAAATGCAGAGGTGAGATCACATGAAGAATAGAATTATCGCACTGGCGCTGTGCGCCGGGATGCTACTGCTGGGTGGCTGCGCCTCGGACGGCGGGACAGCTGGTAGCCCATCAGAGCCGTCTGCGGGGAGTACATCGTCCTCAGTGGAAACTGAGGCTCCGCTGGAGGAAAGCGGAGAGCCGATTTCCGAGCCAGAAGATCCGGCGGAGACTGAAGAGCCGGAGGAGGTTTCGGGAATTATTGCGATGACCTCAGAAATCTCTGGAGATTGCACATTTAGGGTTGTCTGTATTGATCCGAATACCGGAGAACAAGAGAGCCTACTTAATGTTACTTATACCAGTAATGTTGGCAAAGACACCTACTATTTACCGCCAACCATGACCGTCTATTCGGCATCGGCCAGCGAGTGGGTCTCCTCAGACTTCTCCAAAATAGCGGCCACTAAATACATGAGTGGCACTGGGGAATACCATGCGGGCTGGTTTGATGCGTCTGGAGAGTTTTATGATGTGACTGAAGCCCTTGGTTTACAAGCGCAAAGCGATTTTGACGATCCTGCCTGTTATTTTGCTGGTGGCTTTACAGAGGACTATTTCGTCTACTATGCCAACAACACTTCGTATGATGGTCGGAACTATTTCTATGTGCCACTGACAAACATTACGCTCGATGCTGTACAAGAAGGCGATGCCATTAACACCGCGCTCCCCACTCTCCCGGCTGATAGCGATTCGGGATACAATCTATCCGACTGGGTTAACGAAACACAATGCTTAGCTGACCAATATGTCGAGCAGTATAACCGGAAAACCAACAGTGTGATTTTTGATACTGCAACTGGAGAAGCGACGGAGTTTATTCCGGGAACATCGCGTTATAACTGGAATGGTGTGCTTAGCCCGGATGGTTCAACTGTGGCATTCCTTTCTTCCCCCAAACAAGGAACTGATGCTCCGGCACTTTATATCACTCCGCTATCAGGCGGTGATCCAACCAAGGTAGAAACCGTCTTATCCTTTTCTGATTCGTATAGCATAAACAGTCCAAACTTTGTTCAATATCCTACATCTGGTGGGATTTGTACCACATTGATTGACTGGCGATAGAAATTGGTGCAGTATCAGAAAAACTGGTGCAGAGAGAAACATCCGTGTCAGAAGCGGTGCGATAGATCAGTTTTCCAGAATAGCTTTTTTCTCCCGCTCACAAAAATGGTGCATCTCGATCTCTGGATAAAACCTAGAACAACCAAAAATGAACATAAAAAAAGCGGGACACCCCTGTTATTCACAGGGGTGTCCCATAACTTTGCGCCGCTATGCGATATCCATAGACGACGTCTTAATGTGGTGGACCCGGAGGGGATCGAACCCTTGACCTCCGCGTTGCGAACGCGGCGCTCTCCCAGCTGAGCTACGAGCCCGAATATATTCGGCGTGTTATTCCGTATAGGAAATAATTCTGATATATTGTCGTTTTCAAAATTATTATCGGAATGCGAACTTTAAATTTAAAAATTGACGATTTTTAGATTTATATTCGAATCGTCTATGGCGGTTGGCAAAATCGGCGTCAAAAATTATTTTGGAATTTTTTAACTCTCCGCGCGATTTTTCGCGTCCCTTTAAGCCTTTTTAAGTTAAATACCCCAAAGCCGGCTTTGGGGTATGGAGCGGGTGATGGGAATCGAACCCACGCGACTAGCTTGGAAGGCTAGGGTTCTACCATTGAACTACACCCGCGAATCGGGAACGCTATCATTATAATAAAAATGAGACGGTTTGTCAAGTATGATTTTTAAGATGTAACAATATCTTCAAAAATCGCCGGGATCAAAAGACTATTCTTCAATAAAACGATTGTCTTTCAGAAAAAACTGTCTTTCAGAGGAAATGCTTTTTTTTTCTTTCTTTTCTCTCTTTATATAATATATAATTCTCTGTTCCTTTTTTCCATCCACCCCCCCCTTCGAATGGAACGACGGACAAAAGGTTTTGACAAAAAAGCGATCGGCAAAAGCGGTGGGGGGGGAAAAGAGCTCTTTTATTTTGATAAGCTATGAGGCGCGTGTTTTCGATATGGTTTTTTGCGAAGCTTATGTGCTTTTTCGGGTTTTGTCTTTTTTTCTTTTTCTTTCTCTTGCTCTTACTCTTACTCTTACTTTTTTTCCGTGACAAGCGGAGTTTTTATCGAATTGTCCTTTTCCGTAATAATCTGAGTACGGTTTCCGTCGTTATCCCTCCGAGAATAAGCGCCGTTCCCGCTATCGGATAGCAAACGGATAAAGCGTTTGTTGTTCCGTAGATTTCCATAACTCCGTTGACGAGACTTCCCGCCGTGAAAGTCGCGATACCGGAATGATAAAGATTTCGGGAAACGCGCGCGGGGTATCTTTTCACTTTTACCGACGCCATAATTAAAAACGGGGCCGTTCCTCCCGCGAGAGGAAACGCGAATGCGTAAATCATGTAAAAAGAATATACTCCATGGCTGAAAAGCTCGTATATCGCTCCGAAAAGAGCGCAGAAAAGAGAAATCAGCAAATATGTAAGAGCTGTTTTGCCGGCGTTTCGGCAAATCCGCGAAGAATTCATTTTGTCAATATCCGATATATACAATATCGCTCACACTCCTTTCGGAGATAGTTCTCCCGTTTGTGGTCGGATTATTTATAATTTTTCCGTTGCAATACATAGTTGACGATCCTCCTCCGTCCAGATTGTACGCGGTTATCGCCCCGAGCGAACGCATAAATTCAGCGAGTTCGTAAAGTGACAGGCCCTCGCTTTTATCGGTTCTTCCGTCTGAGACAACAAATAAATAGTGAAGTTCCCCGACAATACCGATTGCCGTTCGGGGATTGCTCTCCTGAGCCTTTCCGACTTCCTCGTCTTCCGTTATAGAGATTTCTCCCTCGACAACAAGCGAAGGCCCGAAAGAAAAAATCTGTTCCGCTTCCGCCGCGGCGAGGCTTTCCGCGGAAACGGCCGTTTCCGTTATTGTCTCAAAGGATCCGTCTTCGTAAACCACCAACGCCTCTCGGTCGTTTGCGGCCGAATTTCTGTACAGCGTCCCGTTTCTGAGAACAAATCCGTTTTCGCGACTTCCGTAATAGTCTCCGTTAATTGCCAAAATAGCTTCGTTGTTTTTCGCGATCTCGGAGGTTTTTCCCGTAACATTTTTTCCGTAGGCCCCGTTCGCGAACGCGGTTTTTAAATATTCCGCCGACGACAGGCGGACGTCCGCGACATAGACTGTCGTGCCGTTTTCCCGGTATTCCGTGACCGTGATAGAAATATTATCGTCTTCATAAGAATTTTCGGTTATCTTGGCTTCTCCGTTTTCCGCCGTTGTTCCGTCCGTTTCTCCGTTTTCGCTTTTTCCCTCGTTTTCGGCGTTGTTTTCTCCGTCTTTTTCGGTTCCGTTATCTTCCTCGTTTTTGTTTTCGCTTTCCGTTACGGAAGGCCCGTTCTCCCGGGGGACAACCTGATAGACTCGGGCGATAACGAAAGTATCTAACAGTAAATATACGGTAAATACCGTCAGCGCCAGTCCGTATAAGATTCCCCAAAGATATTTTCTTGTTTTTTCCACTTTAACCGTCACCTCTTTTTTTGAAAACGATAAATCTTTGCGCCGTCCAGCTCAGAATGAAAAACAATACTTCGGTAACTATTTTTGCGGCCAGACGATCAATCCCTATTATTTCTGTAATGAATTGGAGAGTAACGGTATTCGCCGCCAGTATAAATAATGCCAAAGCGAGGTATTTTGCCGCGGATTTCACCGTATTTTGTTTATTTTTAAACACAAGGCTTTTGTTGAGTGCGAAATTTACGCTCGCGCTGATCATACGCGCGAGAATGTTTGACAGGGCGATTTCGTAAGTCAGGGACAGAAAAAGGGCGTACATCGCGTAGTCTATAAGAAAGCAGAAAAATGAAGAAGCCGAAAAAAACAGTATTTCTTTGATTATTCTGACGGAATCCTTAAACGGGTGAAAATGCGAGGAGGAGTTGTTGTCAATATAGATGGTCTCTATCTCGGTTTCTATTATTTTAATTCTGTGTTTTGTAAAGTACAGCAATTCGTTCATCTCGTACTCATATCTTTCTCCCGGAATTTTTAAAAGGGTCGGAAGCAGAGAAGAGTCGAATGCTCTGAGTCCTGTTTGGGTATCTCTTATTCTCGATCCTGTGGAGAGCTGAAAAATAAGTCTGGTAAAGATATTTCCGACACGGCTTCTGAACGGGACTTTTTCTTTTAGTTTTCGTCCTCCGAGTATCAATGCCCCGGGATTTTTTTCCGCTTCGCGGCATACCGACAGAGTGTCTGAGACCGTATGTTGCCCGTCGGCGTCAACGGTGACTACCGCGTATTCGGGAGCGTAATTTTTCATAATGTACGAAAATCCTGTTTTCATCGCGGCGCCCTTGCCTCGGTTCCTTTTATGTCTTAAAACTCTCGCGTAATCGGAGCAGGCGGAGAATATTTGTTCGTATTTCTCTCCGCTCCCGTCGTCTACTATAACGACCGAGAACCCCTCCGATCGAAGTTCCCGTGAGAGCTTTATCAGAGAGGAGGTCGGTTTATACGCCGGTATTACGGCGATATCGGTTTTTTTCAATTCGGCACCTCCGTTTTTTTTGTTTTTATGTAACGCCGCGGCGGCGGACGGAGCCCGCCGTAAAGAAAAGAAGCCGGATATCGATCGGTTTTTTTGATGAAAGAAGTTTTTTATAAACAACTGATTTTATAAAAATCAGTCGGCGGTCACTTGGGCGGAAGAAGCGCCTATCGTCACGGTATATTCCTCTCCGGACACAATGTCGGGACTGCTGAGGATTACGATCTCGAAAGAGAGTTCGGGGGAGTGGGAGAGAATGATATTTCCGTTTTTGTCTTTGAGCTCAATTTCCGTTCCCGCGGATTGATTTCCGACCCTTATTGAGATAACTCCCTGTTGTGACTCGCTGAAAGTTTGAGCCATTCCCGAGGCTCCCGTTCCTATGAACGTTCCTCCCGTTATTATCGCGGCAGTGTCGTAATCGAGAGTTGACGTGTCTCCCTGGGTCGGACCGTTTATCACGATGTATCCTCCCGAGACAGTCAGCGAGCCGTTGGCGTCAATTCCGTCTCCCGCCGCTTGTATATATAAAGTTTCTCCTGAAATTTCGATTGTTCCGTCGGAAGCTGTCGACGACCATCCACCTCTTCCGAACATACCGTCTCTGCCTCCGGTCGTTCCGCTGGAATCTGTTCCTCCCGCAGCGTTAACCCCGTCGTCGTCCGCGATTATCGTTATGTCCCCGCCGCTTATTTGGACGTGAAGTCCCTCTAAGCCCTCGTAACTTTCGCTTATGTTTATGGTTCCCGACGATATCGTAAGAGTGTCGTCGGCGTGGAAAGCGTCGTCTCCGGAAGATATTTCGAAAGTTCCTCCGTTTATCGTTATCGAAGCGTTGGAATGAACCGAATCGTCCGCCGAGTCTATCTTGAACGTCCCGTTTGAGATAATAAGATCAGCCGCCGCTTTTATTCCTTTCATACTGGTTTTACTGTCGTCCTCGGTATCGGAGGAAAGGGATCGTCCCGGAGTTCTTCCCATAAACGCTCCCCAGGAATCGGAGGCCTCTTTTTCACCGTTTACGCTTCCGCCGCCCGCGGTTATGTCGAACGTTCCGTTTTCGATTCTGGTATATTCTCCCGAGCTTATACCGTCGCCTTCCGCTTCTATTTTTATCGTTCCGTTCGAAATATATACGAAACCGAGAGAATCGTCGTCATTATTTTCGGCGTGTATACCGTCTTTGCCGGCGTTTGCCGTAAAGTATGTGTCTCCGGTTATTCTAACACTGTCGTTCGCGTCCAACGTGTGAGACGCGGAGGTTATGTTATAATTGCCTCCCGTGATGACGAGATCGTTTTTTGAAACTATCCCGTGTCCCGCGGGTGAGGTTATGGTAAGAGATCCTGAGCCGTTGATAGTCAGATCCTGTTTGGAAAAAATAACCGCGTCTATATTATTGTCGTCTATCGCCACAAAACTTCCTCCGTTTGAGAGAAAGTTTTCGCTCCCTTCCGCCAATGTCAGAAAGACTTTATCCGCTTCGAGAACATACAGAGCGGCGGAAGTCTCGCTGGCGACGGTCGCCCCGTTTAAAACGATTTGTAATTTGGCGGTATCCGGGGCGTTTACTATTATCATGCCGTTATTCAGTGTCCCTGAAATGACGTAGGTGGCTTCCTCGGTTATTGTTATCGTCGTTCCCGATATATTGACGCTGTCGGAAGAAGCGGACGCCGAGTTTCCGTTCAGTCGAATGATAACGCTTTCGTTTTCGTCATAGTCGGTTCGGTAATCGCGTTCAGTGAACATTTCGGAGTCGGTCTGAGCGGAATAGTTTTGGGTGTCGGAGGAGTTTTCGTAGTCTTCTCCGGAAAAAACCTCCGTGTTTCCGGACGAGGTTGCGTCTCCCGAGGAGAGCGACGAAGAGTCTTTGCAGCCGGAAAGAGAGGCTGTCGTTAAAAATAAGGCGAGTAGGAGCGCCGCCGCGGAAATTAAAGGGTTTTTCATAATAAAGGCCTCCTTTGTTAAAGCTCTGATACCGCGGTTTGCTGCGGGGATACGGATATTTCAAGATTTCCGTTTCGGCAGCGAAGTTTATCGATCATCTCTTTTTCCGTCGCGGTATCTTTGAGTTTAACATTGTATGTAAGGCGAAACATACTTCCCATGTTTGTTGTTTTTACATATTCGAGAGAGTGGGAATCGGTATATTTTTTGAAAATATCGTCGAAAACCCCGGTATAGTCAAGATCTTCCGGAATGGTAACCGTCAGCGTTTTATACAGGGCGGAGTTCTTTTTTGTCCCGAGATCGAGCCGGTTGTAAAGGAGAAACATTCCGCACATAACCGCCGTAAAGAGCGCTGAAAAAGCGAGATATCCCATTCCGACTATAAGCCCGGCTCCCATGGCGAGAAACAGAGCGCAAATCTCCTTTGCCGTACCAGGTACAGAGCGAAAGCGAACGAGACTGAAAGCTCCGGCAATCGCGACTCCCGTCCCGACGTTTCCGTTTACCAACATGATAACTATGCATACTACCGCCGGAAGGAGAGCGAGAGTCACAACAAAGCTTTTTGTGTAACGTGTTCTATACATGTAAGAAAAAGCCAGCACAAGGCCGAGAACGAGGGCCACCGCCAGGCACAGTAAGAAATTTGTCACGCTTATAACCGAGGTCAGATCAGAATCGAACAACCCTTTAAATATAGTGTCAAGCATATTTTTCCGCCTCCTTCGACAATTTCGGAAAAATTATTTTTCGGTACGCCTCGCCGTATTTCGAGAATGACGTTTTATATATTCGTTCTTCCGAGAGAACGCGAGTCATCCACATAGGTATGCCTCCCGAGCATTTTATTTCCATTAACACCGTGTTTTCGGGGAGGAGAGGTTCTCCGTAAATTTCGGATTCCAGCGAGAGATTTTCCAGGCGACAGAGGATATTTTCGTCAAAAGTCACTCTGAAATCGAGGTCGGAATCCGAAAAATAGGCTTCCCTCTCATATGAGAGAAACGCTGAGGGACGGGGAAAATTATAATATTTTAAAAAGTAGTCTATTTCCTTTGATATTTGGGTGTCTTCGCGGCAGTTTTCTTCTCCGAGCAGCCATTTTAAAGCATCCGTTTCCGTTAATGGCAGTCTGCGTTTGTATACTATATTATTGTATTTCTTTTTGAGTTCTACGAATACCGTGCTGTCCGGCTCCGCGCGCCGATAGCTTCGTATCCTCAATTTTTCCTTGTAAGCGGGTCTTTCGATAGAACGGCGGACCAGACGGTAATTATCGGTGTCGAAATAAATGTTTCGTATCTCAGTTTTTCCGTATTGATCGATTGACATATGAGGAGCTGTTTTTATCAATATCCTTTTCTTTTGTTCCTTCGTCAGAAGATATTTTAATTCATATCTTTTGAAAACGGTCTGAAAGGTCATAAAAATTCCTCCCGAGTTTATGATGAATGTCATGTAGGCGGTTTGATACGGTAATAAAATAAATGCATATATCGGCTATTTCGTATACCGGTTCTTTTTATTGAACGCGGAAGATATACGGAGAATTCTAAATATTTTTTATTTTTCCCCTTTTATTACAAGATATGTAAGTTTGTTCCTTTTAAAAACGGTTTGAAGAACGGTTATAAAAATTCCTCCCGTATTGTTGATGATACCTATTATACGGGAGGAAGATTGAAATATTATTGAAAGTTTTGATTTTTGGGTCATTTTTGCGAGGGTATTTTTACCGAAAACTCTATTTTCCCGTCGTAACATCTTACGTTTATGGTTCCTTTATGAGCGACGGCCACGGCCTTCGCTATCGCGAGCCCCAATCCGTAGTGACGGTAATCGTCGGGTCTGGCGTCGTCTGTTTTGTAAAATCTTTCGAACAGATGCTTTCTTTTTTCGGGAGGAATTTCCTCTCCGTCGTTTACAACGGATAAAACGGCGTGATTTTTTTCTTTTTTCAGTGTCAGTCGTACTTCATTTCCTTTTTTCCCGTGTCTGACGGCGTTGTCGAGGAGTATGGAAGTCAGTTGTTTGAGTTGGCCCGCGTTCCCGTTCACTTTTATGTTTTCTTCTATATCGCTGTTTAATACCAAACCGTTTTCGTAAGCGACACTTTCGAATGGCAGCGTTTCTCCGTACACCAGACGACTGAGATCTGTTGTTTCTTTCCGGGGAGAAGAGCTTTCTGTCTTCGCGAGATCCAAAAGCTGAGCTATAAGCGTCGACATTCTTTCATTTTCGTATTGTATGTTGGCCAGCCATCTGTTTTCCCCTATCTCTCTTGAAAGCAAATCGGCGTTCGCGTTTATGATTGCCGTCGGAGTTTTTAATTCGTGACCTGCGTCGGAAATAAATTGCTTTTGTTTTTGGTAACTCTCTTCAAGAGGAGAAACGATTTTTTCGGCGAGATATCTCGCCAGAAAAAACATCACTATCAGAGCGACACCGCCGAAGATCAGGGTATATCCGATTAGAGTATCGACATTTTTGAGCATGACCGTGTTGTCCAAGAACGCGACCAAGATATATTCTCCCTTATCCTCGGTTTTGTAAAGCAAGTTGTTTTTTATCCCGTCGCTTTTCCCATCGTTAAGGATTTCTTGCGCCATTTCTGTAAGTTCGCTTTCCTCAAAGGTCGAGATGTCGGCGGTGTCCGTTTTTAAAACCTCTCCGTCTTTTGAAATCGCGACGGAATAAAAAGTAGATAGTTTTAACATCGGCGAACCTATCGGCGGATTTATTCTGTCGTTTCTCTTGCCTTCGTCTCCGTCCGGGTTCTTTTCGGTTTCCCAACCGATATCTTTTATTCCGGTCCCTTCGGCGCCGTTTTCGTCCCCGGAGTCCGTTTCTTGAAAAAGGACATATGAGTCCGCGTATTGTTTGAGCAGAAGTCTGTTTTCCTTTGTCATGTCGGCATAGCTCGCGAGATATATAACGCAGAAAGTTCCGAAAAGCAGCAGGATCAGAACTGATAATATCGAGACGACTATTTTTCTTTTTGATTTTTTAAACATTGTCGTACCTCAATTCATACCCTATTCCCCTCACCGCTTTTATCTCTGTTTTTGCTTTTATGAAACTCAGTTTTTTGCGGACGAAAGACATATATACCTCTACGTTGTTATATTCGGCGTTGCTTTCATAGCCCCAGATTTTCGTCGCGATTTGTTCTCTTGTGAGTATTTGCCCTTGATTCAATATCAGGTATTCGAGAATATGGAATTCTTTTTCACTGAGCCGCACCGAGTTGTCGGAGCAAATAAGGGAATAAGAGTTAGTATTCAAAGTTATATCCCCGAAAGAAAGCGTCCCGTCGGAAGAGTTCGAAGTTCTTCTGACAAGCGCGCGAAGCCTTGCTAAAAGTTCTTTGGTCATAAACGGTTTCGTGAGATAATCGTCGGCGCCGCGATCTAACCCCTCGACTTTGTCGTCGACATCGCTTTTCGCCGTAAGCATCAGAATGGGCGTTTTTATTCCCGATTTTCTGACTTCTTTCGCTATTTCAAACCCGTTTTTCCCCGGCAGCATCACGTCGAGAATTATAACGTCATATAGCCCGCTTTCAGCCGCGTACAATCCTTCTTCCCCGTCGGCGTAATGATCGACATCGTATTTTTCAAGACGCAGCAGCTCGCAGAGCGCCTGGGCCATTCTTTTTTCATCTTCCACAAGCAAGAGCCTCATATAATTATAACCTCCGTTGACGTCATTATATCTTTAAAGATTGAAAAAGAATTGAAGATTTATTAAAATGTTTTAAGACGGAGAGCTTTTGAAGCCTCGTACGCCGCGTACGCATGGAGAAAAACCAAGCCGTAAACAGAAGTAAATGGAAATAAACAACAGTAAATAAGAACTGTTCAAATTGAGAAACAAAAAGAAAAAAAGCCGCGGGAATACCGAGTAACAAATTGTAGGAAACGAGAGAAAAGCGGCGGGAACAGATTGACAGCTGACAATTTAGGAGAAAAAAATAATGAGTAACGATATCCTTTTAAAAAAAGAGGAAACGGGTGAATCGGAAACTTAACAAATACGGGAGACCTACGGAAAACATGCGAGGCGCGCGACAAAAACAGAAAATAAGATAATCCTGAGAGAATATCGTAAAAAAAATTAAAGAAAAAAAATGGTTTGAGAGAGAAAATAAAGAACAGAAAGAGGGGAACGAAAGAAAAAAAGAGAAGTGAAAGAAAAGAAACGAAAAAAAACAAGATAAAAAAAACAAGATAAAAAAAACAAGATAAAAAAAACAAGATAAAAAAAACAAGATAAAAAAAACAAGATAA
>CAJFPG010000129.1 GCA_904398665.1 Candidatus Geddesella stercoravicola
ATCCTTGATTTTTTATTATTTTAAAATAAAAACTATGATTTTTATGTGAAAAAATTATTATGAAAAAATATAAAAAATATTATAATTATACATGTTTTTCGGACGTTTATTTATTATTTTAGTCAGTTTATTGTCAGTCCGCTCTTCGGATTAGCCGTAAATATCTGCCGATTTTGGTAATATTTTTTCAAGAATATACGCCGATATACGTTTCATAACTCTCCCATCTCTTTTTTACTATGAATAATTTTAGTATTCATATTTCGTTATTGTTATCGGAGAGAATAAAATTGTTTGGGCTATATGACAAAAATTAAATAAAGACCTAATATTTGAAAAAATATTATTATGTTAATACTGTAAATATATTTTGTAAATATATTTTATGATAAAATCATTATAATCATCGAAATATATATATAAATTCTATTAAATAAACTTAGAATTCGGGAAACAAAAGTAAAAATTCTTATTAAATTACCAAATAAAATTACTAAATATTGTTTTTGGTTAAAAAATAATATTTAAAATAAGAATTATTATTTAATTATTATTTAATAATTAATTATTCTTTATCGCTTACGGATTAAAGTAAGAACGATAATTGTTTTCATTTCGTGGCGTAGAATGATGTTTTTTACGTAAATTGCTTTTTTGGTTCTTTTTGTTTCGGCTCGTTTCAGCGTTTAAATTTTGTTTTGAAGAGATTTTGCTTATTGAAGCGCCGCGATTACCTTTTCATATACCTCGCTCGGATTTTCCCTGAATTTTTTCGCCATCATTTCGCCTTGTAACTCTGTCGGCGCGAATATCTCCATTTTTAAAAGCAAACTTTCGTCGTCGTTTAAAAGTTCGGTTGTTACGACGCAGCAACCTTTTTCGTCCGGTTTTGATATTTTCGCTTTGACAAGAATATCTCTTTTTATTTTTGAAATAGCAACAGAGGCCGCGGCGGCCACTTTTTCCCTTACGGTTATGGGAATTTTATTTTTGAGTTCTCTCACGACAAGTTCCGCGTCGGGGGAAATTACGAGAAGAATATTCTCATTATCTTCATATGTTTGGGCGAGGCCCAATTTTATTATTTCCGCAAGCGCGGTTTTAATATCTATATAATTTACGTCCCCTGAGGCTACAACGTCGCAGAGCGTTTCTGTTTCAAGAATCCCTCCCGCGCTTTTGAGCGCGAAAAGAATTAAAATTTTAATTTCCTCTTCCGTAAAAGATAATGGCAAAGATAGTCCTCCTTTATTAGATTTTAAATCGAGGATAAATTTATACATTTATATTTTAGCATATTTTTTTTGTCTTTGCAATACTTCTCGTGAAAAATTCTTTTTTATTTTATATTGAAAATTCGTATATCTGCCGTAAAAAAAGTATTGACAAATTCGTGTTTTTACGGTAAAATATACAAGTATAAAATCTGACCGGCCATACCGCCGAGAAAGGTAAAACGATTATGGACAATAAAGCTAATAGCTCAGAAAAAGCTGTAAAAAAGGAAAAAATGCATATTTCCGTTCTTATAACTATTATCGTCGCTGTCATTGTAGTAGCGGCTGCTTTTGGTTACGCCGTATGGAGAAATTCCGACGCTGTTTTTGAAAACAGCGTGGCGGTAACCGTCGGAGACACAGAGATTTACGGCCCTGAATTTTCTTATTATTACTATAACGCGGTCAATTATTTTCTTGAAACGTATTCCGCGTCGGGACTTCTCGATTATCTCGGGATAGATACTTCTGTTTCTCTGGCCACTCAAGAGTGTTCTTTCGACTCGGAAATAACCTGGGCGGAATATTTCGCGGAGAGCGCTATATCCAATATAGAACAGACCTATGTTTTATATCTCGAAAGTCAGAAAGCCGGCTTCGAGGTTAATCAGGAGGAGATTGACGAGACAATTTCTTCTTATAGAACCGCTTTTGAGGAAAACGCCTCGGAAAATAATATGTCTGTCGACGACTATATCAGTCTCGCTTACGGCGACGGCGTCACATGGGATAGATTTGTGACTTACGCGGAAAAAGCGCTTGCCGCGAGTCAATATCAGGAAAGTATCACTGACGGTATTTCCGTTAGCGACGACGAGATTACAACTTATCTTAATGATAATCCGTATGCTTATTATGAGTTGAATTATCGTTCGGTCAGTTATTCGTATACCGCTGACGACGAGGAAAGCAAGACCGAGGCGAAATCGAACGCCGATGAGTTTGCCGCGAACGCGACGAGCGAGCAGGCTTATATCGATTTGGCGTGGGCGAATCTCGCGGAGGAAACGCAAACTCAATATGAGGA
>CAJFPG010000130.1 GCA_904398665.1 Candidatus Geddesella stercoravicola
CGAATCGCTTACGGTGGAATTTGAACAATTAACCGTATCAAGCCTTTCGCAGGCCGTAAGAGACGAAAGATTTTTCGGATAATTCCCGCTTATAGTGAGAGTAGTAAGCCTAGAAAGAGAAGCGAGAGACGAAACGTCGACTATCTGATTATTTCTAATATCCAAAGTTTGAAGATTTGAAAGAACCGCGATTCTCCCCAAAGCGTCATCGGTAAGCCCCATATTTGAAGCCGTCAGATATTTTATATTCGTACCCGAAAGAAGATCAAAATTCGAGGCCGTATTATAAGAGGCGTTCAGAGTAGTAAGATTCGAGAGTCCGGAAAGATGCTCGAAAGAAGTTACCGAATTTGACGAAATATCTAGATTCACCAAAGATCTCATTGAAGATAACGCTGAGATATTGGAAATCGTATTGTTCGACAAGTCGAGCGTAGTCAAGCCTGTAAGACTTCTCAACGCCTCAACGGAAGTTATCTGATTGCCCGAAAGTCTTAAATCTCTTAAATTAGAAAGTTCTGAAAGCGCGGATACCGTCGTGATAAGATTATTCGACAGATTGAGAGTTTTAAGTCTTGACAATCCGGAAAGAACAGATATATCTTGAATAAAGTTCTCGGAAAAATCAATCTCAGTTAGCGAAGATAAGCTCGAAAGAGCTGAAATATCCTTAATATTATTATCGCGCAATGAAAGCGCGGTTAATTTTACAAGAGATGAAAGCGACGAAATATCAGAAAGAGAATTCGCGTCAAGCGTCAAATTTTCAAGCCAAGTCATAGATGAAAGAGAATTCAACGCGTCAGAATTAACTCCACAATTAGTCAAATCCAGATTTTTTACATTCCTCATATTCGACAACGCGGAAAAATCAGATATCCCGGTTTCATCGTGTATTGTTACGGTAGTAAGATTCGGGATCGCGCTGAGATCCTCGAGCGTTTTTATCTGACCCTCGACAGAAGACACTTCGTTTGAAATATTTGAAAATGACGTAATAGATTCAATATCGCCGTAAAGTATCGCCCCTTGCGGCTTATTTATCATTATCCTTATTATAGCCTCGACTTTCGCGTCGACAAAAGAATATTCAGTATTGCTATTATAAACGCTGTACGAGGAATTAAACTCGTTGCTTATATATCCGTCCTCGTTTGACGAAACGGCTCGGACTGTCATCGAGTTTTGAGAAAGAACTATCGGAGTTCCGTCGTACACGTTACTGTTATAACTCGGAACGGACCCGTCGGTAGTATAATAAATCGTGCAACCGTCCTCCGCTGCCATTTCTATTTGGATTTCCGAATCATAATTTCCGGGCGATGGAGTCACTACGGGAGTCGACGGGAGTTTTTCCGTAACCTGCATCAACATATAACTTGAAGAAATATTATTTATAAAATTAAAAACCGAATCAAACTTATTTTGTATCGCGAGAACCCTTATATATTCAAGATAAGCGTCAACGTCCCTGGGACTCAGCTCAATACTTTTTGAAAGCAAAGCCTCGGCCTGAGCATATTGTTCGTTTTGAATATAAATATCCGCGAGTAAAGTCCTCGCTCTCGTATAAGTCTCGTCAAAATTTAAACACGCTTCAAGCTCTTTTTGAGCGGCCTCGACATCTCCGTCCTCCAAATACGCGACCGCCCTATCATAATATCGTTGGCTAAACCCGAAAAAGTTTTTATCTTGCGTATATATAAAAATAAATATAGCGATAAGACCGAAAACCATAAAAGAGATTAAAAACGAGTAATAAAAAGTTCTCGCGTAATGCCCTTTAATTTTTTCCGACCTTTTGGTTTCTTTATTTTTTTTATCGGCTTTGGATATAATCTTTTTTTGTTTTTCTTCTTTTTTCATATTGCTTTTGTCCGTATCTTTCATAAAAACAATACCTCCAAAACAACATTATCCATATTTTATAGTATATACCATTTTTACGCAATAGTCAATAGAAGTCAATAAAATTTACTATTCATACCGAATATTAAAACGGCATATATTGTACAAAAAAAGGAGGTTAATAAAAAATGAAATCAAGAATAATAATTTGCATTGCAATTACGCTGTTTTTTTTATCGATTCCTTTCGGAAGCGTTTTTTTTAGAGGGAATACCGAACCCCCGGAAATTAAACAATATATTCCGACAAATGAATACTCTTACGACGAAGAAGCGAATTTTAAAATTAAAGTATATGATTGGACAGAGGACAAGACTTTCGAAACCGATATATTTTCCTGCATAATAAATCAAATTATACGCGACGGAGCGGAAAACTACGAAGATGAAGCAATAAAAGCCATAGCCCTCGTAATCTATAACGATATGCTGTACGATTACGAAATAACAAAAAAAGAAGAAATCCATCCAGACGCGTTTATTTGCCTTGGATGTTCCTATTGTAACGATATATCGGCCCCGGAAAAAGAAATAAACAAAAAAAACAGAAACAGAATATATTCTCTTATCGAAGAAATTCTCACAAAAAAAATTACTTATGAAAATAAAATAATACAAGGCGTAAAAATTCCGTTTTCATCCGGAAAAACGGAAAGCGCGTATGACGTATGGGGAACAGAGATAGGATATTTACAAAGCAAAGAAAGCGTGTGGGACATTCAATATCCGAACTTCTCAAACAAATATGTTTTCTCAATATCGGATTTCTATGATAAATGCCTGAAAATATGGGGCGTCGACGGAGAAAAAACAAAACCGGACATTCAAATAACAGACAAAACCGAAAACGGAACGGTGAAAAAAGTTAAAGTTTTCGGCAAGGAAATAAGTTCAAATTCTTTTTGTTTGGAATTCGGCATAAACTCCGCCAATTTTTCGGTTGAGGTAACGGATTCGGAAATAATATTTTTAACCAAAGGATCAGGAATGTCTATCGGACTGAGCGAATATGGGGCAGAGTGTCTCGCC